>NZ_JBHVUV010000018.1:0-200307 GCF_042883905.1 Kitasatospora sp. NPDC058170 | reverse complement strand
GCAGTGGCTCCCTCCTCCGCCTTGCGATGCACGCACCCGAACGCCGCCAAGCCCGCCCTGCGGGCGAACGACGGGAGTTTGAAGACGGACCCTAGTGCCGCGCGGGCCGGCCGACCGCCCCGGGCCCCGAGGACCCCTCGGGCCCCTCAGGAGCCCAAGAAGCCTCAGACGCCGAACTCGGCGGTGAGCACCGCGCGCGCCAGCGTGTGGAAGGTGATGTTGAAGCCGACCTGGGCCGGCGGGAGGTCTGCGGCGACGTCCAGCCTCTCCACGTCCAGCGCGTGCACGGCGAAGGCGTAGCGGTGCGCCGGGCCGGGCGGCGGGGCGGCGCCGTCGTACTTGTTCCCGGGGAAGTCGTTGCGGCCGTGGAAGGAGTCCGCGCCCGGCAGGTCGGCGTCCGAGGCACCCGCGCCGCGCGGCAGGCCGGCGGCGTCGGCGGGCAGGTCGAGGGCGAGCCAGTGCCACCACCCGGAGCCGGTCGGCGCGTCCGGGTCGTAGCAGGTGACGGCGATGCTCCGGGTGCCCTCCGGCAGGCCCGACCAGGCCAGCTGCGGCGAGAGGTTGGCACCTGCGTAGGTGAACTCCTCGGCCAGCTTGCCGCCTTCGGTGATGTCCTCGCTGGACAGCTCGAAGGACGGCACCTGCGGCAGGAACTCGTAGGGCAGCGGCGGACGAACGCTCACGGTTGGTCACCTCTCGACAGGCCGGGGCAGCCCGGCTCGGGCTGAACGACGCGATTCACCTTAGTGGGGTGCACCGGCGCACGGTCCCGTCCTACAGTCGGGTCATGGCCTCCACCTTCGCCCGTCTGATGACCGACTCGCGCCGTGCACTCCTCACGATGGTCGGCGCACTGGCCGTCATCTGGGCGGTACAGCTGGTGAACTGGATGGACGACTACCGGCTCTCCTACGAGTACGGGGTCTCCTCGCGTCGGCTCGACGAGCTGCCGGAGATGTTCACGATGCCCTTCCTGCACTTCAGTTGGGAGCACATCGAGGCCAACTCCTGGCCGCTGTTCGCCTTCGGTTTCCTGGCCGCCTACCGGGGCATGAAGAAGTTCCTCTGGTCGACCCTGCTGATCACCGTGGCCTCCGGCCTCACGGTCTGGCTGTGCGAGAGCCCCACGACGGTGACGGCCGGCGCCAGCGGCCTGGTCTACGGGTACTTCGGCTACGTGGTGCTGCGCGGGGTGCTCGACCGCAACGTGCTGGACGCGGTGATCGGCATCGTCATCGGCGCCGGGTACTCCTACCTCCTGATCGGCGTGCTGCCCGTCGAGCAGGGGGTCAGCTGGCTGGGCCACCTGGGCGGGCTGGTCGGCGGGCTCGCCGCCGCCTGGCTGTTCCGCAACCGCGGCCCGCGACCCGCCGCCCCCGGCTCCGCCTCCGGCACCGGCACCGGGTCCGGCACCGGCTCCGCGCCCGGGACCGCCGCCGGCCCCCGTTCCGCGCTGCTCAAGGAGCTGGACGACCTGGGCCTGTAGACACGGCCGCCAGGTATAGACCATTTCCGGCCCCGGCGGTTAGCGTGAGGGCATCTGCCCCCTGCCCCGGAGCCGCGCCGTGGAGTCGTCCGTCCTCGCCTTCGCCACCGACCTGATCGACGAGGGCGCCGACACCTTCTTCGGCAACCTCACCGACCGGGCGGGGGTCGGCGGCGTCACCCTCGCCTCCGTCTACCACGAGGCCCGCGACGTCTTCCCGCACAACCCCCGCCGGGTGATCCGCTACCTGGAGCCCGGCGCGGCGTACTTCCGGCCCGACCCGGCGCGCTGGGCCGGACGCCGCCTCGCGCCCGTGCCCGCCGCCGCGATCGGCGACCGCGACCCCTTCGCCGAGGCCGCCGCCGAGGCACAGCGCCGCGGCCTGAGGCTGCACGCCTGGACGGTCTTCTGCCACAACGACCGGCTCGGCTTCCAGCACCCGGACTGCGCCCCGGCCAACGCCTTCGGCGACCGCCACCTCACCGAGCTCTGCCCGGCCAACCCGGAGGTCCGCGAGTACGCGGTGACCCTCGTCGCCGAGCTGGCCCGGTACGGCGTACAGGCCGTCCGCGCCGAGTCGCTGCACTTCCACGGGCTGCGGCACGGCTACCACCACGAGCGCTACTTCGAGGAGCTCGGCCCGATCGCGGAGGCGCTGCTCGGGCTCTGCTTCTGCGACCACTGCCGGGCCGCCGCCACCCGCGCGGGCGTGCCGGCCGAGGAGGTGGCGGCGGCCGTCCGCACGGAGCTGCGCCGACGACTGGCCGACGACGCGGCGGCCGCCGAACCGGGAGCCCTGGACGAACTGGCCGGCGGCGCGCTCGCCGCGTACGTCGACGCCTCCGCCGCCACCGTGACCTCGCTCGCCGCCGAGGCGGCCGAGGAGGCGCAGCGGCACGGCATGCGGCTGAGTTTCATGGACGGCGGCGGCCCGGGCAGGGGCTGGCTCTCCGGCATCGACCTGCCCGCGCTCGCCAAGGCCGCCCACCAGATCGAGACCCTCGGCTACGCGAAGACCCCGGAGGCCGTCCGCGAGAAGATCGCCGCCTTCGCCCTGCACGGGGTGCGCCCGCAGGACATGGCGGTGATCCTGCGCCCGATGGCCTCGGACTGCGACGGGCCGGCCAACCTGGCCGCCAAGATCGCCGTCCTGCGCGAGCTGGGCGTGCCGGAGGTCGAGTTCTACAACTACGGCCTGATGCGGCTGTCCTCGCTCGACCGGATCGGCGCGGCCCTGGCCGGCCAGGCCCTGCCCGACTAGGCCCTGGCCGACTAGGCCCTGCCCGGCTTGGCCCTGCCCGGCCGAGGACGTGTTTGCAAAGTCCCGCCGCGACTTTGCAAAGACGCCCCGGGCCCTGCCCTGCCTCCGCCGGCCGCCGCCTACCTCCGTCGCCGGGACGTCCCGAACAGGCTGCGGGAGATCTCCCGCCCGAGCTGCGTCCCGGCCGAGCGGGCGAAGGACTTGATCGCCGGGTTGCTCAGCAGCGAGCCGAGCAGCCCACCGCCGTCCTCCCTCTCCTTCTCCTTCTCCCGCTTCTCCTGCCGGGGAGCCGGCTCCGACCCGGAGGAGCGGGCCGGATCGTCCGAGGGCCCCGGGGCGGGCTCCGCGACCGGCTCCGCCTGCGGTCGCGCGGCCCGCGCCGCCAGCTTCTCGTACGCCGACTCCCGGTCGATCGCGTCCCGGTAGCGGGCGGTCAGCTCCGACCCGTCCACCGCCGCCCGGAGCGCGGCCGGCTCGACCGGCCCCATCAGCGACTGCGGCGCCCGCAGCCGGGTGGCCGCCACCGGCGTCGGCGCGCCCTTCTCCGAGAGCACCGTCACCACCGCCTCGCCGGTCCCGAGCGAGGTCAGCACCTCGCCCAGGTCGTACGCGGGCGACTTGGGGAAGGTGGAGACCGTCGCCTTGAGCGCCTTGGCGTCGTCCGGGGTGAAGGCCCGCAGCGCGTGCTGCACCCGGTTGCCCAGCTGGGCGAGCACGTCGGCGGGCACGTCCTTCGGCGTCTGGGTGACGAAGAAGATGCCCACGCCCTTGGAGCGGATCAGCCGGACGGTCTGGGTGATCGCCTCCAGGAAGGACTTGGAGGCGCCCTTGAAGAGCAGGTGCGCCTCGTCGAAGAAGAACACCAGCTTGGGCTTGTCGAGGTCCCCCACCTCGGGCAGCTCCTGGTAGAGGTCGGCGAGCAGCCACATCAGGAAGGTGGAGAAGAGCCGCGGCCGGTCCTGCACGGCGGGCAGCTCCAGCACCGAGACCACGCCCCGCCCGTCCGCGGCGGTCCGCAGCAGCTCGGCGGTGTCGAACTCCGGCTCGCCGAAGAACGCCCCGGCCCCCTCGTTCTCCAGCATGGTGAGCGAGCGCAGGATCACCCCGGCGGTCGCCGCGGAGAGTCCGCCGATGCCCTTCAGCTCCTCCTTGCCCTCCGGAGAGGTGAGGAAGGTGATGACGGCGGTGAGGTCCTTGAGGTCGTACAGTTCGAGCCCGCGCCTGTCGGCGTAGTGGAAGACCAGGCCGAGCGAGGACTCCTGGGTCTCGTTCAGGTCCAGCACCTTGGCCAGCAGCAGCGGGCCGAAACTGGTGACGGTGGCCCGCATCGGGATGCCCGTGCCCTGCCCGCCGAGGGAGAAGAAGTCGGCCGGGCAGCCGCGGGCCGACCAGCTCTGCCCGACCTCGGCGGCGCGGGCGGTGGTCCGCTCGCTCGGCGCGCCCGGCGCGGCGATCCCGGAGACGTCGCCCTTGATGTCGGCCAGGAACACCGGCACGCCCTGGGCGGAGAGCTGTTCGGCGATCAGTTGGAGCGTCTTGGTCTTGCCGGTGCCGGTGGCACCGGCCACCAGCCCGTGCCGGTTGAGCACGCCGAGCGGGATGCGCACCGGGGCCGCGGGGTACGCGGTGCCGTCGAGCAGCACCGCCCCGAGGTCGAGGGCGGGGCCGGTGAAGGCGTAGCCCTCGGCGATCGCCCGCACGGCGGGCGGCACGAGGGCGACGGACGGCGGTCCGACGGACGGCGGCTCGGTGGACGACGGCTCGGCGGTCGGCATCGGGGCACTCTCCAGGGCAGAGCAGAGGGACGACGTTCGCGACATTTCCCATGAAACAGCCGCAATCGTCCGCTCGCAGCTCGCACCGGTGCGCGTGGCGGCGCCGCGGCTGCTGGGCCATCCGCCGCCCAAACGGTAGGCTTTCCGTGTGATCTTCAAGCGCATCGGCAATGGGCGGCCGTACCCGGATCACGGCCGGACCAGCACCCGCCAGTGGGCGGACGTCGCCCCGCGCCCGGTGCGGCTGGACCAGCTGGTGACCACCAAGGGCCAACTCGATCTGGAAACCCTCCTCGCGGAGGACTCCACCTTCTATGGCGATCTCTTCGCCCACGTCGTGAAGTGGCACGGCGACCTCTACCTGGAGGACGGGCTGCACCGGGCCGTACGGGCCGCGTTGCAGCAGCGCCAGGTCCTGCACGCGCGGGTCCTCGAAATGGAGTGACGGGCCGCTCCGGCCTGCCGTCGGACCGCCCTCCGGCCACCCCCGGGGGGCGGTCCGCACGTCTTCGGTACCCCCTTTCGGGTGCCGCCGTACTCCAGATGATGATCATTTAGTACCTTCACAGCCGGACGGCACTAATCTGCTGACTACGGCCGCGATCCGTGGCGCACCTCCGCGCCGGCCGGACCCGTCACTCGAACCCCGCCCTGGCACGAGGGGGAGACAAAACGTGAGCATGTTGACTCCCCAAGGCCTGAAGGGGAAGCAGTACCGCATCACCGGCAACGCCTATCCGCGGCTGGGCCGGCCGCCGAAGAAGAGCCGCAAGGTCATGGCACTGATCGGCTCGGTCCTCGCCCTGTCCCTGATCGCCCTCGGCGGCGTGCAGCTGTGGGACATCTTCAGCGGCAAGCTCAGGAACTCCTCCGCCCAGGCCTGCGCGACCCAGTCCGGGAAACCGCTGGCCGCGCCCACCCCTGACGCCTCCCCCACCGCCCCCGGCGGCGACCCGCACGCCGTCCCGCAGCCGGCCGCCTTCAAGGTGAACGTCTTCAACGCCACCACCAAGGCCGGTCTGGCCGGGCGGACCGCCGACGAGTTCACCAAGCGGGGCTTCGCCGTCGACAAGAAGGGCAACGCCCCGGCCGAGCTCGACAAGAAGGTGCCCGGCACCGCGGTGGTGATCGCCGGCCCGGCCGGCGCCGGCGCCGCGACCCTGATCAGTTCGCAGATCGCCGGAGCCACCGTCACCACGGACGCCCGTACCGACAACAGCGTGGACGTCGTCGTCGGCGACAGCTACAACGCCCTGCTCGACGAGACCCAGGCCGCCGCCGCCCTGGCCCTGGCCACCAAGCCCTCGCCGACCCCGAGCGCCACCGGCAGCTGCTGAGCCGCCCGGACGTACGAGAGCCCCCCGGCACCGCGCCGGGGGGCTCTCAGCCGTTCTGGGGAGGTCAGCCCGCGGTGCCGTACAGGCGGTCGCCCGCGTCGCCGAGGCCGGGGACGATGTAGCCGTTCTCGTTCAGGCGCTGGTCGACGGCGGCGGTGACGACGGTGACGGGCAGCCCCGCCAGCTCCTTCTCCATCACCGCGACGCCCTCGGGGGCGGCCAGCAGCACGACGGCGGTGACGTCGGTGGCGCCCCGCTCGATCAGCATCCGGATCGCGGCGACCAGCGTGCCGCCGGTGGCCAGCATCGGGTCGAGCACGTAGACCTGGCGGCCGGAGAGGTCGTCCGGCATCCGGGTGGCGTAGGTGGAGGCCTCCAGGGTCTCCTCGTTGCGCACCATGCCGAGGAAGCCCACCTCGGCGGTCGGCAGCAGCCGGGTCATCCCGTCCAGCATGCCGAGGCCGGCCCGCAGGATCGGCACCACCAGCGGGCGGGGGTAGCTCAGCCGGGTGCCGGTGGTGACCGCCACGGGCGTGGTGATCTCCACCTCTTCGGTGCGGACGTCCCGGGTGGCCTCGTAGGCGAGGAGGGTCACCAGCTCGTCGGTCAGGCGACGGAAGGTCGGCGAGTCGGTGCGCTCGTCGCGCAGGGTGGAGAGCTTGTGGGCGACCAGCGGGTGGTCGACGACGTGGATCCGCATGTCTCGAGGTTAGCCCGGTACCGGACGCCCGTACGACACGCCGCGGCCCGCCCGGCCGGTGGCCCGACCCGCCCGGAGGAGCCACCGGGCTCACTCAGACGTGACACGCCGTGACGCACGGCGAATGCGCGGGCGAAACCGCCTCCTGTGGTATCAATCGGGCCGATCTGGGAAAGTCACGTCGTATGACGAGCAACCCGAAGCCCGGGGGCGGCTCGGCGGACGAGCCACAGAGCCCGTCGAGCGGCCTCTCCGGGCCGCCCCCGGACCATCCGGAGACCGAGGCGGAACGCCGCAAGCGGCGGACCGCCTTCCTACGCGAGCTCGCCGAGGCCCGCGAACTGCGCGAGCGGGTGCAGCCCCGCCGGACCAAGGAACGGCGGATGCGCGAGGCCATGCGGATGCGAACCTTCCGGATCTGACCGGACCGGCGGCCGTTCACCGGCGCCGGGCCTGTGCCTCCGACACGACCTGCAAAGACGCGCTGCCGAACACCCCCCGCAAGGGCGGGCTTTCTGTCACGATTCCGATGGGACGGTCCGAACAGCGGACCGCCTCTGGCGCGGGGGCGGCCAGATTCCGCGTTGCCCGAGAGCGCCGACAGCCGAGACCGAGATCCTGGGAGTGTCCCTGGTGGCGTACTTCGCTGCAGTGCTTGCTCGCACCGATGACGGGTGGGATGTGAGCGAGGCGGAACTCGACAACGTCGAAACCCTGGCCGATCTGGCCGATCTGGCCCGCGAGGCCGCCCAGGACGACGACAGCGTCCTGGTCTTCATCGAACAGGAGGACGCCTGGTTCGCCATCGTCCGGGTGGACGGGGAGGAGGATCCGCGGATCTTCGTGTCGGACGGCGCCGCCGCCGCCCGCAGCTCCTACGGCTCCGTCCTCACCGACGAGCTGGTCGACCAGGCCGGCGAGAGCGAGTTCGGCGACCTCGACAACCTGGTCGCCGAGCTGGAGGAGGAGCAGGAGGCCGAGGAGCCGGACGAGGAGGACGCGGACTCCCCGCACGGCGGGGTCCCGGTCGGCCCGCTCGGCGACGCCCACCTGCTGGGCGAGTTCGGGCTGACCGCCGACGAGCTGCTCGCCCTCAGCGGCGAGGGCGCGGTGCCCGGCGACGCCCTGGAGGAGATCGCCGAGGCCCTCGGCTGCGGCGAGGTCCTGGAGGCGGTCCGGTAACGGCCGGTGCCTGCGCCGGGATGCCGGACACTGGATGCCATGCAGTCCGCCCCGCAGATAGCCCCACTGCCCGCCCCCGTCCGCCCCGACCCGGTCCGCGACCGCTGGGCGGCGCCGATGCGCCTCGCCATCGCCGAGGCAGCCCTGGCGCCGGCCGGCGGGGACGTCCCGGTCGGGGCGCTCGTCCTGGGCCCGGACGGCGAGGTGCTCGGGCGCGGCCACAACGAGCGCGAGGCGGTCGGTGACCCGACCGCACACGCCGAGGTGGTCGCGATCCGGCAGGCGGCACAGAAGGTCGGCGAGTGGCGCCTCGGCGGCTGCACGCTGGTCGTCACCCTGGAGCCCTGCACGATGTGCGCGGGCGCCATCGTGCTGTCCCGGATCGACCGGGTGGTCTACGGCGCCCTCGACGAGAAGGCCGGCGCGGCCGGCTCGCTCTTCGACGTGATGCGCGACCGCCGGCTCAACCACCGCCCCGAGGTGGTCTGGGGCGTGCTCGCGCAGGAGTGCGGCGAGCAGCTGCGCGAGTTCTTCGACACCCACCGCTGACACCCACCGCTGACGCCCGCCCCGACCGCCACCACAGCCCCCCTCGACCGCGACCCCACCGCGCTCACGGCGCTGACCTGGCCCGGAACACCCGCCCGGATACGGATTTCGTGACGGCGCCACCCGTCCGGTAGAGTTCCCCTCGGTAGCGTGTCCGAGCGGCCAAAGGAGCACGCCTCGAAAGCGTGTGTGGGGGCAACTTCACCGTGGGTTCGAATCCCACCGCTACCGCCAGCTTCACGAAGGGCCCGTCCGATCCGGACGGGCCCTTCGTCGTTCCCCCGTACGAAGAAGCTCCGCACTCGGGGCCGATGACCACCAACGCCCGGCGAGTACGGAGCCTGAGGGGGGAGCGGCTCGGGGGACCAACCGCTCCCCCGGGCGGAGTCCCACAACCGGGGCCGCGTCGGGGGGAGTCGCGGCGCCCGGTCCCACAGCGGGGGCTCCGGATCCACGTACCGGGAATCCTGCCAGGTCCCCGGTACACCACCCATCGTGCTGCACCGCTCGCGCCCGGGCACCCGGAGAAAGGCCCCACTCGCGGGGACCTTCGTCCCGCCGGGTGAACGCGCCGCACACGTGATGGGCCGTCCGGTGGATAAGCTGCCCAATGCAGAGGGCCGCTCGGGGACCGAATGGCGGCGGCCCACAGCAGGGAGGAAGGCACCGGATGGCGCAGGCGAAGAAGATCGGCATGGTCCTCCTGCTCGTCTTCGTGCTCTACACGATCATCACCTCTCCGGCCCGGGCCGCCGAACTCGTCCAGCTCGGCTTCGAGGGGATCTCGAACGCGGCCAAGGCGATCGGCACCTTCATGACCGGCCTGGTGAAGTAGCCCGGCCGGCAGCGGCTACGGTGGGCGGGACCCTCACCCCCCGTCCGCGAGGAGCGGCATCGTGATCCGGCACCTGGTCCTGTTCAAGCTCAACGAAGGCGTCACCAAGGACGACCCGCGCGCGGTCGCCGGCGCCAAGGCGTTCGAGGAGCTCGGCGCGCTCATCCCCGAGCTGCGCGAGTGGGAGTGCGGCTGGAACACCACCGACCGCGACATCGCGTACGACTACGCGATCAACAGCCTCGTCTCGGACCGCGAGACGCTGCAGTCCTACATCGCCCATCCGGCCCACCAGGCCGCGGCCGGGCAGTGGCGCGAGTTCGCCACCTGGGTGATCGCCGACATCGAGGTCTGATCCCCGGGCCACCCCCCGAACGGCCGCGGCGCCCCGCCCGAGACCCGGGCGGGGCGCCTTGGTGTGTGCCGGAACGGTCCCCCGGGCGGGCTTCCGGGAGGTCCGGTGAAGCACCGCCGCCCCACCAACACACCTCTAGACGGTGCTTGCCCGACCTGTGCCCGCCTTGTGATGCTATGACCGGTTTTGCCGGACATGGCGAGGTGGTGAGACGAGACGAGACGCGACTCCCGATCCGCAGGTCCCACCATTCATCGAACTCGGGAGGGGTGACGTGTCCGTGCGGACACCAGGGAGCGCGCCGGACACCGGCACCGGGCCGACCGGCCCACAGGCCGCCGAGCAGACCGCCGAGCGGCCCCCGCCGCCACCGCCGGGGGACGAGGTCCTGGCCGCCATCATCAGCCCGGCCGGGGAGCTGCGCCCGGGCGGCCTGCGCGGCCCCGGCGGCCGCCCCGTGGTGGACGTCCGGACCCTGACCCGGGTGCTGTTCGAGCGGCTGGCCGAACTGCCCGCGGACGCCCCCGAGCGGGAGCGCGTCCGGGCCGCGCTGATCGAGGTCAACATCCCGCTGGTGCGCTACGCGGCCACCCGGTTCCGCAGCCGCAGCGAGCCGATGGAGGACGTCGTCCAGGTCGGCACGATCGGCCTGATCAACGCGATCGACCGGTTCGACCCGGGCCGGGGCGTGCAGTTCCCGACGTACGCGCTGCCGACCATCCTCGGCGAGATCAAGCGGTACTTCCGCGACAACGTCCGCACCATGCACGTGCCGCGCCGGCTCCAGGAGCTCTGGGTGCAGGTCAGCGGCGCGATGGAGGAGCTGACGGTGGTGCACGGGCGGGCCCCCAAGGTGCCCGAGATCGCCGCCAGCCTGCGCATCCCGGAGGAGGACGTCCGGGCCTGCCTGGACGCCGGGCGGGCCTACAACGCCGCCTCGCTGGAGGCCGCGCAGGAGCACGAGGGCGGGCTCGCCCTGCTCGACCGGCTCGGCTACGAGGACGCCGCGCTGGACGAGGTCGAACACCGGGACATGGTCCGCCACCTCCTGGTCCAGCTGCCGGAGCGGGAGCGCCGGATCGTCATGCTGCGGTTCTTCGCCAATCTGACCCAGTCGCAGATCAGCACCGAGCTCGGCATGTCCCAGATGCATGTGTCACGGCTACTTTCACGCATCCTGACCAGGCTTCGGACCGGCAATTCCTGGGAAGAATGACCGCCATAATCCCGGACACTCCGGGGCAAATCAATGTCCGAATCAAGATTGCTACGCGTTACCGACGCGTGACATCTTGCGACGTTCGGGTTTGCCGGGGGCGGTGAGCCGGTATGGAGGGGGAGGGCACCGTGCGGGAACCCCCGCACGGCGGCACCCGTTCAACTGTCAGTCACAAGGGGGTGGGTGCATGTCCGGAGAGCTCGGCACTGCGGAGATCCACGGGGCACTGGTCCACGTCGGCGAGGCCGAGGCCGCGACGGTCACCGCCGACCGGATCCCGCTCCAGCGGGCCGAGGCCGCGACGCCCGCCGCCGCGGCCCCAGCCGCCCCGCCCGTCCCACCGGGCGCCGGGCTGGACACCCGGACGCTCTCCCGCTCGCTCTTCCTGCGGCTGGCCGTCCTGGAGCCCGGCAGCGAGGAGCACACCTACGTCCGCGACACCCTCATCGAGCTCAACCTGCCGCTGGTCCGGTACGCCTCCGCGCGCTTCCGCAGCCGCAACGAGCCGATGGAGGACATCGTCCAGGTCGGCACGATCGGCCTGATCAAGGCGATCGACCGGTTCGACCCGGAGCGCGGGGTGGAGTTCCCCACCTTCGCGATGCCCACCGTGGTCGGCGAGATCAAGCGCTTCTTCCGGGACACCAGCTGGTCGGTGCGGGTGCCCCGGCGGCTGCAGGAGCTGCGCCTGGCGCTCACCAAGGCCGGCGACGAGCTGGCGCAGAAGCTGGACCGCTCCCCCACCGTCGCCGAGCTGGCCACCTGCCTCGGCGTCAGCGAGGAGGACGTGGTCGAGGGCCTCGCGGTGGGCAACGCGTACACCGCGAGCTCGCTCGACTCCAGCCCCGGCGAGGAGGACGGCGACGGCCCGCTGGCCGAGCGGCTGGGCTACGAGGACCTCGCCCTGGAGGGCGTGGAGTACCGCGAGTCGCTGAAGCCGCTGCTGGCCAAGCTCCCGCCGCGCGAGCGCCGGATCATCATGCTGCGCTTCTTCGGCAACCTCACCCAGTCGCAGATCGGCGAGGAGATCGGCATCTCCCAGATGCACGTCTCCCGGTTGCTCACCAAGACCCTCACCCAGCTGCGCGAGGGCCTGACCAACGAGGGCTGACCGCGGCGTCCGCCCGGCGGGAACGGGCGGACGCGGCCGGGGGCCGGTCGGCCGGTCCCGTCGAACGGGTCCTACGCGAGCAGGTTGGCGCGCAGGCCCGCCAGGACGTCGTCGTCCAGGCCCAGACCGTCCTGCCAGAACTTCTCGAAGGTGACCCAGCCGGCCTCGACCTCGGCGAAGGCCGCCTCCAGGTACTCGCGCTCGGCCCGGAACACCGGCAGCAGCAGCCCCGGATCCTGCATCAGGCCGCGGGTGCCGAAGCTGTCCACGATGTTCTCGACGATCTCGGCGGAGCGCTCGTTGGTGAGCAGGTAGTCGGCGAACACCGTCTCGCGGTCCACCCCGAGGACGGTGAGCAGGATCGCCGCCGTCCAGCCGGTGCGGTCCTTGCCGGCCGAGCAGTGGAACAGCAGCGGCGCGCCGTCGGGCGCGGCCAGCAGCCGCAGCACGGTGGCGAAGCGCTCGCGCGCGACGGCGTCGGTGACGAACCAGCGGTAGAGGCCGACCATCATCGCGGCGGCCCTGCCGTCGCCCAGCAGGGCGCGCTGCTTCTCCGGGCTGCGGTCGGCCAGGGCGTCGCGCAGCGCCACGTAGATGTCGAAGTCGGCGGCGAAGACCGGCAGGTGGTGCAGGGTGATGCCGTCCGCGGTGGTCCGCTCGACGGTGATCGGCCGGGCGGAGAGCTCGGCGGCGGCGATCTCGGCGACCGGCAGGCCGGGGACCCGGTCGGCGCCGGCCTCGCGGACCTCGTCGAGGCTGCGCAGGTCGACCACCTGGCGCAGGCCGAGGGCGACGAGCAGGTCGAGGTCCGCGTCGGTGAGGCGGTTGAGACCGTCGCTGCGCAGCGCGACACCGTGCCGCAGCACGCGGCCGTCGGCCGTCCGGTAGCCGCCGAGATCACGGGCGTTGACGGCCCCGCGCAGCCCGAGGCTCCGGGCGGCCGGATCGTTCTCCGCGGCCCCCGCAGCGGCCTCGATAACGGCGTTCTCGGTCTGCTGCTCGGTCACCCGGTGCCCTCCAATGGATATTCAGACTGTGACATGGCACAACGCTGCGCGATATTGCATGAACCTGCCCATCAGAACGGGCAGATGTGCAAGAGTGTCACGCGCAACGCCGCCAGTGTAGGGCGCGCCGCCTCCGCCCCGGCCACACGGTTGGTGACCAGCAGTAACGCTCCGGCTGCGGTTTTTAATTTTCAATTCATTATTTGCGTAACCGGTGCACTTCCGGCCACAATCAGCGCCTTCATGGCATCGCCATGAACGTTGGTAACAGATTCGCTGCACTCCCGCCCATTTGGTCCCAATCGGTGCGGAGTCTCCACCAGGATGGGCGCCGGGCAGCCTGCTGCCCGCGAACAGCGACCGGGCAGACGAGCGCCGAGCAGCGGAGCGCCCTGCCCAGGGGAGGAACACACATGGGTCGAGCGACCCGAAGAGTTGCCGCTTGCGCGGCAGCCGTCCTGCTGGCCGGCGGCCTGCAGTCGTCCCTCGCACACGGCGCCACCACGGCTCCCAGGATCGACCTCACGGTCCTGGTGATCGACGATGGCGGCCCCGCGACGGCGGCCATCGCCGCCGAGCTGAAGAGCCAGGGCACCCCGCACAAGATCATCAATCTCAACGACGCCAACCGTCCGGTCATCGATGCCGCCTTCCTCAGCGACACCGTCAACGGCCAGCCGCGCGGCAAGTACCAGGGCATCGTGATGCCCAACGACAACCCCTTCACGGCCGGCTCGGCCGAGATGACGGCCATCGCCACCTACGAGGCCGCCTTCGGCGTCCGCCAGGTCGATGCCTACACCTACGCCAGGCCGGACGTCGGCCTGAACTGGGCGCAGGACCCGGGGTACATGGGCAAGCTGGACGGCGTCCAGGCGCAGGTCACCGGCGCCGGCACCGCCGGCCCGTTCGGCTACCTCAAGGGCGCCGTCCCGTTCGAGGACAACGACCCGACCGTCGACGAGAGCTACGGCTACCTGGCCACCCCGCTGGCCTCGCCGCCGGCCGGCGCCTCGTTCACGCCGCTGGTGGACGCCCCGATCCCGGGCTCCACCGCCCGCGGCTCGCTGGTCGGCGAGTACAGCCACGACGGCCGCAAGGAACTGGTCGTCACCTTCGTCTACAACCAGTACCAGCAGCAGTACCGCCTGCTGGCGCGGGGCATAGTCGACTGGATCACCCAGGGCGTGCACCTCGGCTACGACCGCAACTACTTCGCGGCCCACGTGGACGACGTCTTCCTGGCGGACGACCGCTGGGACACCGTGCTCAAGTGCACCCCCGGCGATGTCACCTGCCCGCCCGGCACCCCGGAGACGGCCAACCCGATCCGGATGACCGCCACCGACGCGCAGTACGCGAAGCAGTGGCAGACCGCCCACAACTTCACCATGGACATGGTGTTCAACGGCGGCGGCAGCGAGGACTGGAAGGCCGACCACAGCGTCACCGCCGACCCGGTGGTGGACCAGATGATCGCCGACCAGGCCAGCTACCGGTGGATCAACCACACCTACACGCACCCGTACCTGGGCTGCCTGCAGGACGTCTCGGTGGTCCCGTGGAAGTGCTCCAAGGACGCCGCGGGCAGCACCGTCTGGGTCGACCAGGCCACCATCACGTCCCAGGTCAAGAACAACATCGACTGGGCCGCGGCGCACAGCCTGGTCATCGACAAGACCGAGCTGGTCACCGGTGAGCACTCCGGTCTGCTGACCGCTCCGCAGGAGACCAGCGACAACCCGTACCTGGCGCCCTCGCTGGTCGCCAACGGGGTCAAGTGGACCGCCAGCGACGCCTCCCGCGAGCCCGCCCAGCGGGCCGTCGGCTCGTCCGTGCTGACCGTGCCGCGGTACCCGATGAACGTCTTCTACAACGCCGGGACGGCGAAGGAGGAGGCCGACGAGTACAACTGGATCTACACCAGCGTGGCCAACGGCGGAAGCGGCGTCTGCGAGAACAACGCCAACTCCACCTGCCTGCCGACGCCGCTGGACGTCAACACCGGCTACCAGTCGTACATCGTGCCGCTGGAGGCCCGGATCGACCTCGGCCACGTGCTGAGCAACGACCCGCGCCCGCACTTCATCCACCAGTCGAACCTGTCCGAGGACCGGATCGTCTACCCGGTGCTGGAGCGGGTCCTGTCCACCTACCGCTCGCTGCACGCGGACAACGCCCCGATCGTGAACCTTCCGCAGAAGGAGATCGGCGCCGAGTTCCAGCGCCGCGCGGCGTGGAGCACGGCCGTGGCCTCCGGCCAGGTCACCGCGTACCGGGTCGGCGACACCGTCACGGTGAGCGCCCCGGCCGGTGTCCAGATCCAGGCCACCATGCCGACCGGCACCACCCAGAAGGTTTCCATCGGATCCACCCCCTTCGGCACCGCGTACGCCGGTACGCTGTCCGGCTGGGTGAAGCCCGCACAGCTCCAGAGCAGCGTCACGCTCAAGCTGACCGCGGCCAACACCCCGGCGGCCCCGGCCGTCGCCGCGCCGAACGCCGCCGCCAAGGCGGTCACGGCGCCGGCGCCGGCCGACAAGAAGGTCGTGCCCCAGGGCACCGCCGACGCCGTCCCGGCCGGCCCGAGCGACACCGCCCGGACCGACGCGCCGACCCTGGTGCCCGGCAGCGGCGCTCCGGTGGCCGGCAAGGGCGTCATCGGCGGCAACGCCAAGGGCGTCGCCAAGGGCAGCACCAAGAGCGGCAAGGCCTCCGGGGGGAAGGCCGAACCCGCCCGCAAGACCGCCGGTCAGACCGGCACCCGCTAACAGGTGATACCGGTGGTGGGGACGGGCCGTCCCCCGGCCCCACCACCGGTACCCCGACCCGGCCACCCGCGCCGGGCGCTTGACGCAAGGACAGGAGGGGGGACAGGCAATGCGAGTCACCCTGCTCACCGAGGGGACGTACCCGCACCAGCACGGCGGCGTGAGCGTATGGTGCGACCAGCTCGTCCAGGGCATGCCGGACGTCGACTTCGACATCGTCGCGGTCACCGGAACCGGCCACGAGCCGCTGGCCTGGGAGCTGCCCGCCAACGTGCGGTCGGTCACGACCGCCCCGCTGTGGGGCCCGGCCGTCGAGGCCAGAGCACCGCGCGGCAAGGAGATGCGCCGCTTCCTCAACGCCTACGAGCGGTTCCTGCACTCCATCCTGGACCCGGTCTACACCACCCACTTCGGCACCGAGCTGTACGGCTTCGCCGACCTCGCCCGGCGCGGGCTGCTCAGCCCGGCGCTGCGCAGCGAGCGCGCCCTGCGCACCCTCCAGCACGTCTGGACCCGTGACTACCTCTCCACCGCCGTCTCCCGGCCCACCCTGCACGACGCGCTGAACGCCACCGACCTGCTGGAGCACGCGCTGCGCCCGCTGTCGGTCGAGCCGCCCCAGGACGGCGTCGCGCACGCCGCCAGCGGCGGCCTGGCCACCCTGCCGGGGCTGATCGCCTCCCAGCAGTACGGCGTACCGTTCCTGCTGACCGAGCACGGCATCTACCTGCGCGAGCGCTACCTCGGCTACCGCACCGGCCCCTACCGCTGGCCGGTCAAGGCACTGCTGCTGGGCTTCTACCGGATGCTCGCCGAGGAGAGCTACCGGCGGGCCGCGCTGGTCACCCCCGGCAACCGGTACAACCGGCGCTGGGAGGAGCGCGGCGGCACGCCGTCCGCCCACATCCGCACCGTGTACAACGGCGTGGACCCGGCGGCCTTCCCGCCCGCCGGACCGGAGCCCGAGACGCCGACGCTCAGCTGGGCCGGCCGGGTCGACCCGATCAAGGACCTGGAGACGCTGATCCAGGCCTTCGCGATCGTGCACCGCGAGATACCCGACGCCAGGCTGCGGCTGTTCGGCGGCACGCCCAAGGGCGGCGAGGCCTACCGCGACCGCTGCATAGCCCTGGCCGCCGAGCTCGGCGTCGCCGACTCGGTGGCCTTCGAGGGCCGCGTCGCGGACATCACCGACGCGTACGCGGCGGGGAACGTGGTGATGCTCTCCAGCATCAGCGAGGGCTTCCCGTTCACCCTGATCGAGGCCATGTCCTGCGGCCGCTCCACCGTCTCGACCGACGTGGGCGGCGTGCGCGAGGCCGTCGGCGACACCGGCCTGGTCGTCCCGCCGCGCGAACCCGAGCCCATGGCCGCCGCCGCCATCGAGCTGCTGCGCGACCCCGAGCGGCGGGCCCGGCTCGGCGAGCAGGCCCGGCTGCGGGTGATCGAGCAGTTCACGCTCCGCCAGAACATCGACGGCTTCCGCAGCATCTACACCGAGCTGCTCGGCACCTCCCGCTGGCTGCCGAACGGCGTGGTCGCCGTCGCCGACGGCGCACCCGCCGACTGGGACGAGCCCGTGACCGTCGGCGAGCGCAGCGAGGTGGGCGCGTGAACGAGCGAAGCACCAGGAGGGTGGGAGCATGAGCGGCCCCCTGCGCCTCGTCCCGGACGAGGCCGGCCCCGAGTGGGCCGAGCAGACCGTGCAGTTGCGCACCCTGCCGCGCAAGCGCCGCCGCCCGGTGCTGCCCACGCAGCGGACCGAGCCCGAGGAGCAGCTGGACCTCTCGCCGGACCCGCTCGACGAGCTCGCCGACCGGCTGGCCGACGTCTGCGCCGACGCCGTCCACCCCTACGAGATCGCGGCCTACCTGGAGTCCGACGGCCTCTCCGACGAACAGGCGGCGCTGCTGTACGGCCGCCCCGACGCCTTCACCGTCGCCGAGGAGCTGTTCCAGAAGGTCGAGCGCCGCTACCCCGGCCCGAGCTCCGAGTTCGCCAACCCCTGGCGGGCCGATCCCTGGCGCTGCGTGGTCCGCGGCCTGGTGTTCGCCCTGCCCGGCCTCGGCTACCTGCTCGGCGCCAACCTGTTCGCGGCGACCCGGATGCGCTTCGGCCTGCCCTCCGGCATGCTCGCGCTCTCCGTCGCCACCCTGGTCAGCTGGTCCTGGAACCAGGCGCTGGCGCACCGTTCGTACGCCTGGCTCGGCCGCGGCCGGCGCCGGGCGGCCGGGATCTGCCTGGCCGTCGGCGCACCGGTCGGCGCGCTGACGGCGGCCACCGCCGGGTACGTGGTCGGCGGGCCGCTCGGCTCGCTCGGCTTCGCCGCCGGACAGTCCGGCTACCTGGCCGCCGCCACCGTGCTGCTGGTCCTCGGCCGGGAGAAGTTCCTGCTGCTGGCCCTGGCACCGTCGGCGATCGGCGCGGGTGTGGTGCTCGCCGTGGACGTGCCGCAGCTGGCCCGGACGGTCGTGCTGCTGGCCTCGCTCGGGCTGGCGCTGGGCCTGGCCGCCCGCGAGATCGTCCGCTGCCTGCGCAGTGAACAGGACGCCACCGTGCTGCGGCTGCCGCTGCGGCACGAAGTCCCGCACCTGCTGTTCGGCCTGGCCGTCGGCACCCTCACCCTGATCGCCGGCCTCGGCACGACCGTCCACCAGGCGGTCCTCACCGGGGCCGCGAACGGCGCGGCCACCAGCCCGACGGGGCCGGCCATGATCGCGCTGACGCTCAGCCTCGGCCTCGCCGAGTGGCTGCTCTTCCGCTACCGGGCGATGGCCGTGGCGGCACTGCGGACCAGCCACACCGCAGCCGAGTTCGTCCGCCGCACCGGCGGCGTGCTGCTCGGCTGCCTGTTCATCTACCTCACCACCGTGGCCGCGCTGGACGCCGCCGCCACCGTGCTCTGGCCCGGCGCCCCGGCGCTCGGGGTCCGCGAGCTCGGCGCGCTGCTGCTGCTCGGCGGCTCACTCTGGCTGGCGCTGCTGCTGAACGCCTTCGGGCTCAGCTGGAGCACCGCACTGATCTGTCTGGCCGCCGCGGGCGCCGAGTGCGCCGGGCTGCTGACGGGTGTGGACCCGACCCTCCTGCAGCTCGTCGGCTGCGGGGCGGCGGCCGTCGTCCTCACCGCCATCGCCGGGCCCGTGCTCGGCCGCACCACCAAGCACCGCTGAACCAAGCACCGCTGAACCGAGCACGAACCGCACCACCGCACCACCGAGCACCCGGCTGAGCCACCACAACACCGCTCAGCCCGTCCCCGAGTACGAGTACAAGTACCGAGAAAGCGAATACCCAGCATGAGCAGCGTCGCCGTCACCGGAGCCGAGGGCTTCATCGGCTCCCACCTCGTCGAGACCCTGGTCGCGGACGGCCACCAGGTCCGCGCGATGGTCCAGTACAACTCCTTCTCGTCCTTCGGCTGGCTGGAGACCCTCCCCAAGGAGGTGCTGGACTCGGTCGAGATCGTCCTCGGAGACGTCCGGGACCCGGGCTCGGTCAACGGCCTGGTGAAGGGCACCGAGGCGGTCTACCACCTGGCCGCCCTGATCGCGATCCCCTACTCCTACCGCGCCCCGCACTCCTACATCGAGACCAACGTCACCGGCACCCTCAACGTGCTGGAGGCGGTGCGCCACCTGGACATCCCCCGCCTGGTGCACACCTCCACCAGCGAGACGTACGGCACCGCGCAGACCGTGCCGATCACCGAGGACCACCCGATCAACACCCAGTCCCCGTACGCCGCCTCCAAGGCCGGCGGGGACCGGCTGGCCGACAGCTACCACGCCAGCTTCGAGACCCCGGTCGTCACGCTGCGCCCGTTCAACACCTTCGGCCCGCGCCAGTCGATGCGCGCCGTGATCCCGACCGTGATCGCCCAGCTGGCCGCCGGCGAGCGCGAGATCACCCTCGGCGACCTGCGCCCGACCCGCGACTTCACCTTCGTCAAGGACACCGCGAGCGCCTTCCGCACGGTCGGCACCGCCCCCGCCGAGGCCGTCGTCGGCAAGACCTTCAACGCCGGCACCGGCGGCGAGATCTCGGTCGGCGACCTGGTCACCCTGGTCGGCAAGCTGATGGGCGTGGACGTCGCGGTGAAGGAGGACGAGCAGCGCATCCGTCCGACCAACTCCGAGGTGATGCGCCTGGTCGCCGACGCCACCCGGCTGCGCACCGCCACCGGCTGGGCCCCCGCGTTCTCCCTGGAGGACGGCCTGGAGCAGACCATCGAGTTCTTCCGCGACCCGGCCAACCTGGCCCGCTACAAGACCGACATCTACAACGTCTGATCCCCGCCGTCCCCGGCACCCGGCAATCCGACCAAAGGCTCCTGTCGCACCGACTTCCGTGGGGGAAACACCATGCATGCAGTGATCCTGGCCGGTGGTAAGGGCGTACGCCTTCGCCCGTACACCACCGCGCTCCCCAAGCCGCTCGTCCCGATCGGCGACCAGCACGCGATCCTCGAGATCGTGATGCGCCAGCTCGCCGCCGCGGGCTTCAAGACCGTCACCCTGGCCATCGGCCACCTCGGCCACATCATCCGCGCCTACGTGGGCAACGGCTCGCAGTGGGGCCTGCGGGTCGGCTACGCCGTCGAGGACAGCCCGCTCGGCACCATGGGCCCGCTGCTCACCATGCAGGACCGGCTGCCCGAGCACTTCCTGGTGATGAACGGCGACATCCTCACCGACCTGGACTTCGCCGGGGTGCTCAAGCACCACGAGGCGTCCGGGGCGCCGCTCACCATCGCCACCTACGCCCGCCAGGTGAAGATCGACTTCGGCGTGCTGACCACCGAGTCCGGGAGCATCACCGGCTTCCAGGAGAAGCCGAGCATCGACTACCGGGTCTCGATGGGCGTCTACGGCGTGTCCCGCGCCGCGCTCGCCTCGTACACCCCCGGCCTGCCGCTGGGCTTCGACGAGCTGGTGCTGGACCTGCTGGCCGCCAAGACCCCGCCGGCCGCCTACGAGTTCGGCGGCTACTGGCTGGACATCGGCCGCCCGGACGACTACGACCGGGCCAACGCCGAGTTCGCGCTCAACCGCTCGCTGCTGCTGCCGGGCGAGCCGGCCGAGGGCCTGTACGCCGTGCCGGACGGGCCGGAGCTGCCGATCCCGGCCGCCCGCACCGCGGCCGACACCGCCGACGGGCAGCCGGCCGCCGCCGGCGGCCCCGGGAACGACGGACGGGCCGCGTGAGAATCCTGTTGCTCGGCGTGGACGGCTTCCTCGGCCGCCACGCCGCCACCGTCCTGCGGTCGCTGCCCGGTGCCACCGTGCTGACCGCGGGGCGGCGGCCCGACCACGACCTGCGCCTGGACCTGGCCACCGCCCAGGCCGACCCGCTCGGCGAGGAGTTGGCCGCGCTCGCACCCGACGCGGTCGTCAACTTCGCCGGCGCGGTGGCCGGCAGCGCGGTCACCCTCGCCGAGGTCAACGCGCGCGGCCCGGCCGTGCTCTGCGAGGCCCTCGGGCAGGGGGCCCCGAAGGCGCGCCTGGTGCACATCGGCTCGGCCGGCGAGTACGGCGTCTGCGCCTCCGGCAGCTCGCTCGCCGAGGACGCCGACGCCCGCCCGGTCGGCGTCTACGGCGCGACCAAGCTGGCCGGTTCCCTCGCGGTGGCCGGCTCGCCGCTGGACGCCGTGGTGCTGCGGGTGTTCAACCCGGTCGGCCCCGGCGCGCCGGCCGGCTCGCTGCCCGGCCGGCTCGCCGCCGAGCTGCGCAGGGCGGCGCCGGAGGGCGCCGAGGGCGTGGTGAAGGTGGGGGACCTCTCCGCCCACCGCGACTTCGTCGACGCGCGGGACATCGCCCGCGCGGTCGGCCTGGCCGTCACCGCCGAGCGCCCGCTGCCCCGGGTGCTCAACCTCGCCTCCGGACAGGCCAAGCCGGTCCGGGCGATCGCGGACGGCCTGGCCGCGGCGGCCGGGTTCACCGGCCGGATCGACGAGAGCGGCGCCGGCTCCGAGCGCTCGGCCGCCGTCTCCTGGCAGCAGGCCGATGTCTCGGCCGCCGCCCGGGAGCTCGGCTGGCACCCGGAGACCGGGCTCGCCGACACCCTGCGCGATCTCTGGCACAGCACCGCTCCGGCCGACGCCCCGGTCGTCGCATGACCGGCGTCAGCCACGCCGACGGCCGCCTGCTGGTGCCGCTGTACGTCCACCCCGCGGTGGACCCGGCGGCCTGGCAGGCGGTCGCCGCCGCCGAACCGGGCCGGATCGCCGCCGTCGTGCTCAACCTGGCCGACGGCCCGGGCGAGACCCCCGACAACGTCTTCGCCGAGGCCGCCGAGAAGCTGCGCGCGGTCGGCCTGCCGCTGCTCGGCTACGCGGACACCGACTACGGCCGCAGGCCCCACTCCGCCGTGGTGGCAGACATCCTGACGTACCGTCAGCGCCACGGCATCACCGGCGTCTACCTCGACCAGGTCGCCACCCACCCCGGCGCCCTGGCCCACTACCGGCGGCTGGCCACCGCGGCCCGGGCGGCCGGCTGCGGCACCGTGGTGTTCGGCCACGGCGACCACCCCGACCCCGGGTACGCCGAGGTCGGCCTCGCCGACCTGCTGGTCACCTTCGAGGGCGACTGGGAGGCGTATCGCTCGATGACCCTGCCGCTGTGGACCGGTCGGCACGCCGCCGCCCGCTTCTGCCACCTGGTGTACGACGTGCCCGCCGAGCAGGCCCGGGAGGCCGCCGCGCTGATCGCCGCCCGCCGGGCCGGCGTCGGCTGCGCCGTCCCCGGTGCCGGGGAGAACCCCTGGCGCACCCTGCCGTACGGCCTGACCGCCGCTGAACTTACCTGACCCGATCCGGAGTTCGAGTACCGTGACCCGCCGTACCCGGCCCCTGCTGGCCGCCCTCGCCCTCGCCACCACCCTGCTGGCGACCTCGTGCAGCAGCTCCGGTTCGGAGGACGAGGACGACCCCTCGACCGACGCCACCGGCGCGCAGCCCCCCGCGGCCACCGCCGCCCCCGTGCCCGGCACCCCGAGCACGTCGAGCGCTCCCGGTACTCCGAGCACCCCGGGTACTCCGGGCACCCCGAGCCTCCCCGGCACACCGGGCACCCCGGGGGCGCCGTCCGCTCCGGGCACCCCGACCAGCCCTCCGCCGGGCACCCCGGCCGGTACCCCGACGGGCGGCCCGGCACCGCAGCCCGCCGGCTCCCGCTGGCAGCCGGCCCCCGGCCTCGCCTGGCAGTGGCAGCTCGGCGGCGGCGTCGACCAGTCGGTGGACGTCCCGGTCTACGACATCGACGGCTTCGAGACCGACGCCTCGGTGGTCGCCGCGCTGCACGCCAAGGGCCGCAAGGTGATCTGCTACATCAACGCCGGCTCCTGGGAGGACTTCCGCCCCGACGCCGCCGCCTTCGCCAAGGCCCTGCAGGGCGGCAGCAACGGCTGGAAGGGCGAGAAGTGGTTCGACATCCGCAAGCTCGACCAGCTGAAGCCGCTGATGGCGGCCCGCTTCGACATGTGCAGGTCCAAGGGCTTCGACGCGGTCGAGCCGGACACCATCGAGGCCTACAACCAGAACAGCGGCTTCCCGCTGACCGCCGACGACCAGCTCCGGTACAACCGCATGCTGGCCTCGCTCGCCCACGAGCGCGGCCTGGCGATCGGCCTGAAGAACGACCTGGACCAGATCCCCGCCCTGCTGGCCGACTTCGACTTCGCCGTGAACGAGGAGTGCTCCCAGTTCAACGAGTGCGCCCGGCTCTCGCCCTTCATCCAGGCGGGCAAGGCGGTGTTCCACGTCGAGTACAAGCTCGGCACGGAGAAGTTCTGCACCCAGACCAAGGCCCTGGGCCTCAGCTCGATGCAGAAGAAGCTCGAACTGGACGCCTGGCGGCGGCCCTGCTGAGGGAGCAGGGCCCGCGCGGCCGCCAGGCACCCCAGCGCGTTGTTACTTGACCGCCAGCCAGATGACGGCCGCCACCACGACCACCGCGACGACGGCGATCGCCGCGATCACGCCGGTCCGGCGGTTGCCGCCGCTGCTGTAGGTGGAGACGGAGCCCGGTGCCTGGGGTGCCGGGGTCTCGTCGACGAACGCCCGGAACATCTGGGTGCTGCCGGCGGGGTCGTAGTCGTTGTCAGCCATGGCAGGGACTCTAACGAATCCGCCCGCCCCGACGACACCCCGGACCCCGCCCCGGTGATCACCCGCGGCCGCGCGCGCGATCGTGCCCGCTCAGTGCAACGGTGGTACGACAAGCTCGTGAAGACCTGCGGGCCCGAGGAATCGCCGCCGACCCGATCGGGTTGACTTCACCCATGACCGAAAACCACAGTGACGCCCCCAGGGTGAAGCTCGGCACCTCCGACCTCGCGGTGTTCCCGCTCTCCCTCGGCGGCAACGTCTTCGGCTGGACGGCGGACGAGGCGCAGTCCTTCGCCGTGCTCGACGCGTACACCGCCGCCGGCGGGAACTTCGTCGACACCGCCGACACCTACTCCTCCTGGGTGCCCGGTAACACCGGCGGCGAGTCCGAGACCATCATCGGCAACTGGCTGCGCAGCCGCGGCAACCAGGACGACGTCGTCGTCGCCACCAAGGTGGGCATCCACCCCGAGGCGACGGGCCTGAGCGCGGCCACCATCAAGTCCGCCACCGAGGCGTCGCTGCGCCGGCTCGGCGTCGAGCGGATCGACCTGCTCTACACCCACCGGGACGACGACACCCCGGTGGAGGAGTTCGTCACCGCGCTCAACGAGCTGGTGAAGGAGGGCAAGGTCGCCGAGATCGCCGCCTCCAACATCAGCGCCGAGCGGCTCGCCGAGGCGCTGGCCTTCTCCGAGCGCGAGGGCCTGGCCCGGTACGTCGCCGTGCAGCCGCACTACAACCTGGTCTCGCGGGCCACCTTCGAGGGCGCGCTGGCCGACACGGTCGCCGACCACGGCCTGTCCACCGTGCCGTACTTCGCCCTCGCCTCCGGCTTCCTGACCGGCAAGTACCGCCCCGGCGGCCCGGGCGTGGACAGTGCCCGGGCCCAGGGTGCCGCCCGCTACCTGGAGGACGAGCGCGGCCCCAGGGTGCTGGACGCGCTGGACGCCGTCGCCGCCGAGCACGGTGTCGAGCTCGCCACCGTCGCGCTGGCGTGGCTCGCCGCCCGCCCGACCGTCGCCGCCCCGATCGCCAGCGCCCGTACGGTCGAGCAGCTCCCCCCGCTGCTGGCCGCCGCCTCGCTGCGGCTCACCCCGGAGCAGACGGCCCTGCTGGACGCCGCCTCCCGCTGACCGGCCGGGACAGCCCGCGGGGCCTTCGCCGGGAGTCGTCCCGGCGAAGGCCCCGCGGATCGGTCACGGACGGCCGAAGTGGGTCGGGTGGAAGCCGCTGCTGATGGTGGATATCCGCACCGGCTTGCCCGGCCTGGGTGCCTCGACGAACGTCCCGCCGCCCAGGTAGATCCCCACGTGGTGGATGCCCGAGGCGCGACCGCTGTCCGACCAGAACACCAGGTCACCGCGGCGCAGCTGCCCCTCGCTGATCGGCGTGGTGGCCGCGTACTGGTCGTCCGCCACCCGGGGGAGGCTGATCCCGCTGCGCCGGTACGCCTGCTGGACGAGGCCCGAGCAGTCGTACCCGGACGGGCCGTTGCCACCCCAGACGTAGGGCTTGCCGAGCTGCGCGAGCGCGTAGCCGACGGCGGCCTCGGTGCGGCCGGAGGCCGACGCGCCGTCCGGGGCGGGGTCCGCCGCGGGCCGGGCGGGCGCGGGAGCCGAACCGCCGGAGCCCCCGGCACCGCCGGACTGCCCGGTACGGCTCAGGTAGATGTCGTAGTGGCTGGTGTACCGCCACTCACCGCTGCCGTTCTTGAACCAGTACTTCGACCCGTCCCAGCCCTGCCTGGTACCGGAGGACGAGGCCGAGCCGTTGGACGCCGCCGTCTTGCCGCTCGAACCGCTCGAACCGCCGGAGCCACCGGAGCCACCGGAGCCACCGGACGCACCGGAACCGGAACCGGCGGACTTGGCGGTGCGGCTGGCGTACACGTCGTAGTGGGTGGTGTACCGCCACTTGCCGTCGGCGTTCTTGAACCAGTACCTGGAGCCGTCCCAGCCCTGCTTTCCGGCCGCGGCGTGCGCCGACCCGGCGCCGGCCGTCAGGCCGACCACGCCGGCACCCGCCAGCACGGTGGTGGCCAGGCAGGTATTTCGCACGGCGCGGTGTATTCGCCCGCCGCCGCCCGCACCGGCCGGCGCCGCTCGTGCGGTGCGCGGGCGCCCGACGCAGTTCAGGCAGCCGCACCCCGCCATCGCGGGAATGCTGCCGAGCATCTCCTCGAACCCGATCAGCGCGCTGTCGGCGTCGAGGCCCAGGCCGCGATCGGTGTCGAGAACGGTCACGGTGTCGGTGTCGAATCCAGCAGCGAAGGCGCTGTCGAACGCGCTGTCGAAGTCGGCGTCCGTGCCGGTGGCTATCCTCATGCCGGTCGTCCTTCCTTCCGCCCGGCCCGGGCGGCCGGGGACGGTACCGAGGCGGCCACTCCGGCCGGGGCGACGAAGGCGACCAGCAGCTGCTCCATCAGCGCGCTGCGGGCGGCCTCGTCCAGTTCGTGCGCGGTGGCGCGCTCCAGCCGCCGCACGGCGAGCGCCGCGGCCTCCACCGCGTCGTCCACCAGCACCGTGCGCAGGCCCGCGTCCAGGTCCGCCAGCCGACGGCGGCGCATCGACTCGGCGACCTCCGGCGCGTAGTCCAGCGCCAGCGGCTGCGCCGAGTAGACCTCCAGGCCGGCCGGGGCGACCTCGGCGGCCAGCCCCCGGGTCAGCTCGTCGGCGAACCACTGGCCGTCGCGCAGCGCGGGCCCGGGCGCCGCATTGCTGTCGCAGGGCAGCATGGAGGCGGTGCGGGTCAGCACCGCCTGGACCTGCTCGCGCAGGTAGCTCTCGTGGTCCTCGATGGCCAGCAGCGCCCGCGCGGTGTCCTTGACCCGCCAGACGATCAGCAGCCGGACGATGATCGGTGTGCCGGTCCGGTCGACCACCTTGACCGGCTCGCTGCGCCAGTGCCGCAGCCGCACGTCCACCCGGCAGCGGCGCAGCAGCGGGTTGACCCAGACCAGGCCGGTACGGCGGACGGTGCCCCGGTAGCGGCCCCAGCGGGTGAGCACCCTGGTCTCGCCGCCCGGGTTGGCCAGCAGCCCGGCCAGCACGACGAGGATCAGCAGGCCGGCCACGATGACGGCGGCGAGGGACAGGGCGTCCACCTCGGAGCCGCCGCTCGCCCGGGCGGCGTCGCTGCGCAGGTCGGGCAGCGCGTCCCAGGCCGGGATGACTCCGTCGTGCAGCAGCACCAGCGCCACGGCGGCCACCCCGACCAACAGCGTCAGCAGGGCGATCCAGCCGGGCACCGTACCGGCGGTGTGCTCGCGCAGCGCCTGGTCGGCGCGCGGGGGGCGGCGGGCGGTGGCGGCCGTGACGGCGCCGGCCGGCGCCGTGTCCGGGATCGCCAGCGCCTCCGCGACGGCCGTCTCCAACGGATCCCGCAGGTCGACGGGGGTGCCCGAGGTGACCGCCGGGAGCGGGACGACCGCCATCGGCGCGGTGGCCGGGCCGGTCGGCGTGGCGTTCCGGCCCGCCTTGGCCAGCGGGCTCGAACCGGAGGCGGAACGTTCCGCCAGCGCCGGGGGGAGCGCCTTCGACAGATGGTCGGGTCGCTGCGAAGAATCGCGGGTGACGTCCATGCACGGATCCTCGTGGTCGGTGTGTCGCGCAACGGGCGGCCCGGATCTGACGGGCAGTGCCAAAGTCAGGCTAAGTTCATACGTCATCAAATGCGACATTTGAGGTGTCGTGTGTCGACATTTCCTGACGAATCGTCCGAAGCCGACCTGACGCGCAGGCACATGGGCTAATGGTCGGATTGGTTCAGCGCCGCCGCGCGCCGGGCCCCCGGGCGAAGACCCGGCGGGTGATCAGGCCGATCCCGGTGAGCAGCAACAGGAAGCCGGCGAGCGCACCGCGCCAGCCGCCCGAACCGGGCCGGCCGGCCGCGGTCTCCGCGGCCACGGCCCCACCGGGCGGCGCGGCCAGCACCCGGGGGGACTCGGCAGCGGGCTCGTCAGCGGACTGCACCCCGGGGGTGCCGACGGCGGGTCCGGCGGAGGCAGGGCCGGTGGACGCCGGAGCGGCCGAGGCCGACGCGGCGACCGGAGACGGGGGGACGGACAGGACAGGAGAGGGAGAGGCGGACGGGCCGACGCCCGGGCCCGCCGTCCCACGGGTCGCTGCGGACGCGCTCGGCGACACGGGCACGCTCGGCGCCACCGAGGAACCCGGCAGTGCCGGCCGTCCGGGAACAGCCGCGACCGGCGGCACGACGACCGGCAGCAGCCCCGGCCCCACGGGATCGAGAACGGACACGGACGGGACGGACGGACTCGGCGAGCCCACCGGGACGGTCGATGACACCGACGGGACCGACACCGAGGGCACCGGCACCGGAGTCGGGACAGCGACCGGCGGCACGACGACCGGCAGCAGCCCCGGCCCCACGGGATCGAGAACGGACACGGACGGGACGGACGGACTCGGCGAGCCCGCCGGTGCGGCCACCGAGGGGGCCACCGACGGGGACGCCGCCGCGGGGGACAGGGGAGCCGCCGTGGGTGAGACCGGCACGGCTACCGAGGACACCGGCATCGGAAGGGCCGACGCCGACAGGGCCGGGACCGGCACCGAAGGCACCAGGACCGAGGGCGAGGGGACGACGGGCGAGAGCACCGACACGGTGGGCGCGGCGGGCGAGGGCACGACCGGCGAAGGAACCGCCGGCGAGGGAACCGCAGGAACAGGCGCCGCAGGCAGCGAAGGCGCCACCGAGGCCGAGGGCGCCGCCGGTGAGGGTGTCGGAGGCATCGGCACCGCCGCCGCCACCCGGATGCCCACCGGCTCCCCCGGCGTGCCGTTCCCCGCGAGGTCGGTCGCCGTGACGACCAGCCACTGCTCGCCCTCCGGCAGATCGCGGTTGGCCGTGCAGGTCCAGCTGCCGTCGATGGCCGCGGTCGCCCCGCAGGCCACGATCCGCTCGGCCGAGGCCGAGTCGGACGCCGGCCCCGAGCCGCCCGCCCGGGCGGTGACGATCACCTTGGTGCCGGTCTCCGCCCGCCCCGCGAGCTTCGGCCGGACGATCCGGACGGTCTCGCCGGCGGCCGGGGCGGTGAGCACCGGGCGGGCCGGCGCGACGGTGTCCACGACCAGTCCGGTGGCGTGCCCCGCCGTCCGGTTCCCCGCCGCGTCGACGGCGGTCGGGGTGAGCTGGTGCCGTCCGTCCGACAGGTTCTCCACCGGCAGGCAGGCCCAGGCCCCGTCGGGGCGGACCGCCGTGCTGCACAGTTCGGCCCCGGCGCCGCGCACTGCGGCCGACTGGTCGGCGACCGAGACGGTGCTGCCCGCCTCGCCGGTGCCGGTCAGCTGGAGGCCCGGGTCGTTGGTGTACTCCGGCAGGGTGAGGGTGGGGGCCGCGGGCGGCGCGGTCTTCACGGTGATCCGGACCGGCTCGCCGCGCAGCACCACCCCGCCGCTGGTCGTCTCGACCGGGGTGAGGGAGTGAACGCCCGAGTTGAGCGCGCTGCTGGGGCGGCAGGACCAGTCGCCCTTCTTCCCCGCCTGGGCGCGGCAGAGCGTGGCGTCGCCGTCGCGGACCTCCACCGTCGCGCCCGCGACCGCGCCCTCGCCGCGCACCTGCGGGCGGGCGTCCGCGATCACGGCGCCGTCGACGGGGTCGGCGATCTCGGGGCGGGCGGCGCCGACCGTCAGCCGGATCCGCTGGTCCAGGACCTGGCCGGAGTCGGCGAAGCCGCCGGGGGGCACCAGTTGGGCGGCGTCGCGGCCGATCCGCAGCCGGGCCCAGGTCTCCCCCGACGAGGCGCCGGCGGGGACGGTCCACTCCAGGACGGTGTGGTCGGCCCCGGCCTGGACCTCGCTCTGCACCCGCTCGGTGGCGTCGAAGCGGCCGTTGCGGTCGAAGTCGATCCAGCCGGCCAGGGTGGCGGTCGCGCCGCCCACCGCGACCGGCACGGTCAGCCGGTAGTAGCGGCCGATCGCGGCCTCGGCCGGGTACCCGACGGTCGGATCCGCACCCTGGTACTCACCGCGTCCGGGCTGGAACTGCGGCGGCGCCGGGCTGGACCAGACGCTGCGCCGCCCCGCGCCGTGGTCGAGCTGCACCAGCGGCTCGTCGGCCGGAGCCGACCCGGGACCCGATACGGCACCTGACCCGGCGCCGGGGGCGAGCGCCGACGGTTGGACGACGGTCCGCCGGGTGAGTCGGGCCGAGGAGGCCGCTTCGGCGCCGAGGAAGAGGTCGGAGAGCAGGTGGGAGGCGTTTCCATAGCCCTGCGGGGCGGTTCCGACACCCTCGTCCACGGTGACGGTGTACGCCTGGTGCAGCCGGACGGGGGCGGTGGTGCTGCCCGCCCGGGCGGTGGAGCGCTGCTCGACCCGGAGCACGGCGGTCCGGAACGTCCCGGCCAGCTCCAGGCTGCCCTCGGCGGCCGCCCCGGCCGAGCCGTCCGAGGCGCCGTCGGCCGCGGCGGGGGCGAGGGAGTTGCCGTCGACCGTCCAGCCGGGCCAGTCGGTGCGGTTGACCAGCGTGGGCGCGTCCGGCGAGCCGCCGGTGACGGTCAGCCGGGTGGCGGTGCCGGTGGTGCCGTCCTTTCCGGTGGCGATCCCGGCCAGTCCGCTGAGGTGCAGCCGGGGATTGCGGACCGCACGGGAGAAGGAGAGCTGGAGCGTTCCGACGGTGCGCCAGGAGCCGTCCGTTTGTGGACGGTCCTCGGCGATCCGGAAGGTCTCGGCGGGGTCGCCCGGCCGCAGACCGTCCGTATAGAGCGCAGCCGCCCGGCCCCCTCCGGCGCGGTCGGCCAATTCACCCGGCTCGGCGGTGACGCTCATACCGGGGGCGGCCGAGAAATCGAGCTGGACGGAGAGTCCGGAGGGCAGGACCGCGCGGCGCTCGCCCGACCAGGTGTCAGGTGACTGCTGGGCGGCGGAGAACGGCGGGTTCCAGCCGATCAGCAGTCCGGCGGCCAGTGCGGCGCAGACGCAGGCCGCGGTCAGGGGCAGCCGCCTGGCGCCGCCCGTCCGGCGGATCCGCCGCTCCGGGGCCGGGCCGGACAGGACGGCGTCGCGGGGAGACTGTCGGCTCATCCGGCTCTCCTTCGGTGTCGGCTGCCTGGGGCGGGCAGTCTGGGCACAAGATCTGACAAAACGGAATCACGATCCTGGTCCGGTAATACTTCGACACCTGCACTATTGGCCGTGTCCCACCCGAATGGCCGTCATCCGACCGGCAGGAAGGATGTACCCGAAAGGGATGTATTTCATCCATTAGGCGGCGTATCGCGGTGAATCCCGGCGATTCCAACCGGACGCCACCGTCCGGTACCTGACGGTTCATCGGGACACTCTGTTCGAATTGGCCGACCGCTCAGTAGAGTCGGGGCCCGTGACCATAAACCCCGTTCTCATCAAGAGCAGTTTCGCGGTCGTCGAGCCCCACGGCCCCGCCGTCGCCGGGTACTTCTACCAGCATCTGTTCGAGCACAATCCCGGCGTCCGCGGGCTGTTCGCCGAACACCTGGACGAGCAGCAGGACCGGCTCTGGGCGGCGCTCGGCGCCCTGGTCACCCACCTGGAGGACGCCGACACCCTGATCCCGCTGCTGCGGGACCTGGGCGCCCGGCACGCCGGGTACGGCGCGCTCGTGGACCACTTCCCCGCCGTCGGCGCGAGCCTGCTGGCCACCCTGGCGCACTTCGCCGGCGAGGCCTGGACGCCGGAGACCGAGGCCTCCTGGACCGCCGTCTACGGCGTGATCGCCGACACCATGGGACAGGGCCTCACCACCGCGCAGACCGGCCCGCCGCAGTCCGACCCGTCCGCCTAGGCGCGTCGCGGTGCCCTTCGACCCCGCGGTCATCCGCGCCAGCTTCGCCGTCGTCGAGCGCCGCGCCGACCACATGGCCAAGTACTTCTACGCCCACCTCTTCTCCCACAACCCGGAGGTGCGGGCGTACTTCCCCGCCGAGATGGCCGAGCAGCGGGACCGGCTGTTCGGCGCGCTCACCGGGCTGGTGCTGCGGCTGGAGAGCCCCGAGCAGCTCACCGGGTACCTGGGGGCGCTCGGGCGCGACCACCGGAAGTTCCAGGCCGCGCCCGAGCACTACCCCGCCGTCGGGGCCAGCCTGATCGCCGCGCTGCGGCACTTCTCCGGGCACTCCTGGACGCCCGAGATCGAGAAGGCCTGGACCGAGGCGTACACCGTCATCGCCCAGGTGATGACCGGGGCCGCCGCCGAGGTGCCGCCCGGCACGCCCGCCTGGTGGGAGGCCGAGGTGACCGGCCGCCGCCGGGCCGCCCCCGATGTCGTGGTGCTGACCCTCACGCCGATGCGCCCGTACCCGTTCCTCCCCGGCCAGTACCTCACCCTCAGCAGCCCCCGGGTGCCGAAGGTGTGGCGCCCGTACTCGATCGCCAACGCCCCGCGCCCGGACGACAGCCTGGAGGTGCACGTCCGCCGGGTGCCCGGCGGACTGCTGAGCACCGCGCTGGTGGAGGACGTCATGCCGGGCGAACTGCTGCGGCTCGGCCCCGCGCTCGGCGACGCCGTCCTCGACCCGGGCTCGCCGCGCCCGCTGCTCGCGGTGGCCGGCGGCACCGGCTGGGGGCAGACCAAGGCTCTGCTGGAACAGCTCGCCGCCACGCGCGACCCACGCCACGTCACCGTCGTCCTGGCCGCCCGCTCGGACGCCGACCAGTACGACCTGGCGGCGGTCGAGCGGCTGCTCGCCCGGTGCGACCGGCTGGAGGTGCTGACGGCCTCCCCGGCACCCGGCGCGGGCCGGGACGGCGCCACCGCGCTGGTCCGCGACGCCCTCGCCGGGCAGGGCGACTGGAGCGGCTGGGACATCCACCTCAGCGGGCCGCCGGACCTCGCCCCCGCACTCGCCGACCTGCTGTTCGACCTCGGGGCCGAGCCCGACCTGATCCGGCACGACCCGGTACCCGAGACCTTCAACCGGGCCCGGCCGCTGACCTCCTCCGACTGGTTCCTGGACCGGCGGGACGTGCCGTGGATCAACCGGACCGAGCTGGGGTGACCGCCCGGGAAAGCGGAGAAGCCCCCGGCCGGTGGCCGGGGGCTTCCCTGGTGGTGCGCTCAGCAGGATTCGAACCTGCAACCTCTTGATCCGTAGTCAAGTGCTCTATCCGTTGAGCTATGAGCGCAAGTGCCGGGCGGACCCGGTCTTGCGAAGGTTTGGTGCGCTCAGCAGGATTCGAACCTGCAACCTCTTGATCCGTAGTCAAGTGCTCTATCCGTTGAGCTATGAGCGCTCGCCCTGCCGAACGTGCCAGCGGGGCGGTGCGGGGACAACATTACATGACCTGCGACGCGGGGCGAAATCGATTGATCCGGGCCGTACCGGACCCCCTCGGGCGACCATGCAGAGAGCCCCGCCGACGTGCTCGTCGGCGGGGCTCCCGGAGGCGGAGGCTGAGGGATTTGAACCCTCGATCAGGAATAACCCCGAAACCGCATTAGCAGTGCGGCGCCATAGACCGGACTAGGCGAAGCCTCCTCCACATGGAGCGCGCCCGTCTGGCGGACCCGTTCCGTGTGCCTGTGATGATGCCACAACCCGAGGGCCCGACACCAACCACCGCCAACGTTACTAGGCGGGTCGTCCCCGCCGCAAAGAAGAATGAGATACTGCCGTCTCCGGAGGAGCTGCCCTGAGCCGAGGAGACCTGTCGACGTGAGCAGCAGGCCGATCCGAGGCGCTGCTCGCCTCGCCGCCATACTCGACGCCCTGCCCGACGCGCTGCTGCTGGTGAACAGCAACGGCACCGTCGTCGATGCCAACAACGCGGCCGTCCGGGCGCTCCAAGCCCCCGGCACCTCGCTGGTCGGCATGGGCGTGCTGGACCTCCTGCCCGAGTTCGACCCGAGCCGGATCCCCGGCTCGATGCGGCCGGCGCCCCGCGAGGACGACGCACTCGACCGCCCGGTGCGGATGACGGCCCGCCGCACCGACGGCACCGCCTTCCCGGTCGAGGTCTCCGGCAACGACTTCGCCGACGACGGCGCCAGCGAGGGCCGCGGCTACGCGCTCTCCCCGCTCGTCCCCTACGACCCGTACCGCGAGGGCTCGTCCTCCGGCAGCGACCTGCTCCTGCTGCTGGTCCGCGACCTGTCCAGCCGGCTCGGCGTCGAGGCGGAGCTGCGCCGGCAGCACAAGCAGACCGAGATGATCCTGCGGGCCGCCGCCGAAGGCGTGCTCGGGGTGGACCTCGAAGGCCGCTGCGTGCTCGTCAACCCGGCCGCCGCGCACATCCTGGAGTACCGGGCGAGCGAGCTGGGCGGGCGCGAGCTGCACCCGCTGATCCAGCACTCCCGGGCCGACGGCACCCCGCTGGCGCTGGAGGAGTCCGCGCTGCTGGACACCCTGACCTCCGGGCGCAAGCACCGGGTGCGGGGCACCGTGCTGTGGCGCAAGGACGGCCGGCCGGTCACCGTCGACCTCACCACCGCCCCCGTCCGGGACGGCGACCAGCTGGTCGGCGCGGTGATGACCTTCACCGACCGCAGCCGCGAGCTGGCCCTGGTCGCCCGCAACGAGCACCTCACCGCCGTTCTGGAGAGCGAGCTGGGCGGCGCGCTGACCGCACTGCACCGGCGGATCGACGCACTGGCCGGCGACCCGGCCGGGCAGCTGTGGCCGGAGGCCAACTGGACGCTGCGCCGGCTCGCCGACGAGTGCCGGCGGTTCGGCAAGCTGATCGACGGCGTGCTCGCCCACCAGCGCTCCGAGGCCGGCGACTCCGGTCCGGCCAGCCCCGGCGACGGCCGGACCGACGGCAAGGGGGAGCGGCCGGCCGCCGAGCGCGTCCCGGTCGCCCTGGACAAGGTCGTCCGACGGGCCGTCGAGCACGCGGGCGAGCTGGTCGGCGCGGGCCGGGTGCGGTTCTCCGTGCACGCCGCCGCCGTCGAGGTGATCGCCGACGAGCAGCGGCTCGCCCAGGCGCTGGCCCACCTGGTCGCCGACGTCAGCGGGGTCGCGCTCTCGCTGGACGCCACCCCGGCCGTCCCCTCCCCCGGGCTGGCCGCCCCCGGCGCCCCCGCGCTGCCCCCGGCCGACGGCGACGCGCCCATGGTGGTGCTCGCGGCCGCCCAGCGCGGCGAGGTCGCCCGGGTGGAGATCCGCGGGCCCGGACGCGGCGGCAGCCCCGTCCACCTGCCGATAGCCCGCACGGTGGTGGAGCGTCACGGCGGCGTGCTCCAGCCGCACGAGCTGCCCGGCAAGGCCGGCACCACCTACGTCGTCGAGCTGCCGCTGGACCCGGTCGCGGCGAAGGCCGCCGCCGAGCGTGCCGCCGCCGAGGGCCGTTCGGACCGCCCCAAGGAGACCGACAGCGCCGTCCTGCCCGACCTTCCGGGCATCCCGCAGCTGCCCGCCGCACGGCGCCCGGAGGAGGAGGCCCCCGAGGACGCGGCGGCACCCGCCGACGCCGCACCGGAGCAGCCCGCCGAGGAGCCGGTGCCCGAGCGGCGCGGCCGCCGAGGACGGGCCGCCGAGGAGCCGGCCGCACCGCCCGCGCAGGACCCGGCCGCCGAGCAGTGGCCAAACGCGCCGGCCCGGGTCGAGCGGGCCGTCCCCGAGCAGTGGAACGGCACCGGGAACGACCCCGCGTACGGGCGCCAGGGCATCGGCGGACCGGAGAACCCGGCCAGCGACCCGTGGGGCAAGGACGACGGCGGATCCGGGCCGGCCTACGCGGTACCGGTCGAGGGCGAACGCCCGGACGGACCGGCCGCCGAGAAGGCCGACGCCCCCACCGCGCGCGGCCCGATCGCGCTCGGCCCCGGCCCGGAGCACCCCGCGCCCGAGGCCGCCGAGTCCACCCCGGCGGGCGGGACGGCCGTCCCCGCCGACGCCGAGGCGGAGCAGAAGCCGTCCCGTCGGCGCCGGGCCCTGCCCGCCGCCGAGGACTCCTCCGGCGCGCTCTCCCTGCCGGGCGTCCCCGACCCCGGCACCCCGCTCTACCCCGGGCTGGAGCACGCGCTGCCCGCCGGCCCCGCCCCCGCGGCGAGCGAACCGCCCGCCGTCGCGCCGACCGGTCGGCGCCGCCGGCTGGCCGTCCCGCCCGGTCCGGACGCGCAGGCCCCGGAGGCACCCGCCCAGACGCCCGGCACCGCCCTGGAACCGGCCCGGCCCGCCCTGCCCGCGCCCGCCGCCGAACAGGCACCGCAGCCGCCGCGGCCGGTCGGCAGCGGCCTGGCCGAGCTCGCTCCGCCGCGCCCGCTCGGCGGGCCCGGCGAGGGCTACCCCGGCAACCTCCCGGCCCCGGCCGCACCGCCCGTGCCCGCCGGACCCCCGCAGCTGCCCGCCGCGCCCGAGCCCCGGACGGCCCCCCGTCCGATGGCCGAGCTCCCCGCCGCCGCCCCGCACGGCGAGGACGCGGGCGAGCACCCGGCGATGGCCACCCCCGCCGCGGACGGCGGCCCGCGCCGCCTGCTGGTCTGGCCCGAGCCCGACGCGGCCACCCGCCAGGCCCTCCAGGAGCGCGGCTACCGCCCGGTGATCGTCCGCTCCCGCGAGGAGGTGGACGCCCAGGTCTCCGGCTTCCCCGCCGCGCTCTTCGTCGACCCGCTGACCGGCCCGATCACCCGCACCGCACTGCAGTCGCTGCGCACCGCGGCACTGAACAGCAGGGTCCCGGTGCTGGTCACCGCCGGTCTCGGCCAGGCCACCCGGGACGCCGCGTACGGCGCCGACCCGGCCGTGCTGCTACGCGCGCTGGCCCCGCGGGACGGCGAGAACCACGCCCCGCGCGTGCTGCTGGTCGAGGGCGACCCGGACATCGCCGCCGCCATGATCAGCAGCCTGGAGCGGCGCGGTATGCACGTCGAGCACGCGACCGACGAGAACGACGCCGTGGCCCGGGCCAGCAGCGTGCAGCCGAACCTGGTGGTGATGGACCTGTTCCAGATCCGCCGCCGCCGGGTCGGCCTGCTGGACTGGCTGCGCACCAACGACCGGCTGCACCGCACGCCGCTGGTCGTCTACACCTCGGTGGACCTCGACCCGCGCGAGCTGCCCCGGCTGCGGACCGGCGAGACGGTGCTGTTCCTCGCCGAGCGCTCGACCAGCGCGGACGTGCAGTCCCGGATCGTCGACCTGCTCGGGCGGATCGGCGCCATGGGCGAGGCGGGCGTCGCCGCCGCCGGCTGATCCGGCGGAGGGCCGGCCACCCGTGGTGGCCGGCCCTCCGGTCCGTTCGTTCCGTTCCCCGCGGCCCGGACTACTCCTTGCCGAGCACCGTGACGTCCAGGCCGTCCGCCGCGTAGGTCGCGCGGATCACCTTCTTGTCGAACTTGCCGACCGAGGTCTTCGGCACCGACTCGACGATCGCCCAGCGCTCCGGCAGCTGCCAGGAGGCGATCCGCTCGGCCAGGAAGGCCCGCAGCTCCGGCAGCCCCGCGGTGGCGCCCGGCCGCAGCACGACGGTGGCCAGCGGCCGCTCGCCCCACCGCTCGTCCGGGACGGCGACCACGGCGGCCTCGGCGACCTCCGGGTGGGCCATCAGCTGGTTCTCCAGGTCGACCGAGGAGATCCACTCACCGCCGGACTTGATGACGTCCTTGGCGCGGTCGGTCAGGGTGAGGTAGCCGTCGGGGGTGATGGTGCCGACGTCCCCCGTGCGGAGCCAGCCGTCCTCGCTGAACTTGTCCTCCGGACGCTCCGGGTCGTGGCCGGCGCCGCCGTAGTACGCCCCGGCGATCCACGGGCCGCGCACCTCCAGCTCGCCCGCCGAGGCGCCGTCGTGCGGCATCCGCTCGCCGCCCGGGCCGGTCAGCCGGGCCTCGACGGAGGCCGGGAAGACGCCCTGGGTGACGCGGTACTCCCACTCCTCCTCGGGGGTCAGGCCGCCGGGCGGCTGGGCGAAGGAGCCCAGCGGGGAGGTCTCGGTCATGCCCCAGGCGTGCACCACCTTGATGCCGTGGCGCTCGTCGAACCCGCGCATCAGGGCGGGCGGGCAGGCCGAGCCGCCGATGACCACCATGCGCAGGCTGGAGGTGTCGTAGTCGCCCGCGTCGAGCTCGTCCAGCAGGCCGCTCCAGATGGTGGGCACGGCGGCGCTGACGGTGGGCCGCACCCGGGCGATCATCTCGGCCATGGGCTTGGGCTGGAGGAAACGATCCGGCATGAGCAGGTTGGCACCCGACATGAAGGCGGCGTGCGGGATGCCCCAGGCGTTCACGTGGAACATCGGGACGACCGGCAGCGCGGTGTCGCGCGGGGTGAACGCGAAGTTGTCGCCCGTGTTGACCTGGAGGCAGTGCAGGTAGACCGACCGGTGGCTGTAGAGCACGCCCTTCGGGTCCCCGGTGGTGCCGGAGGTGTAGCAGAGCACGGCGGCCTGGCGCTCGTCGAGGTCGTCCAGCCAGGGGTACTCGGTGGGCCGGTCGGCGATCAGGTCCTCGTAGTCGTGCACGGTGCCGGCGAAGCCGTCCAGGACGGACCGGTCGCCGGGGCCGCTGACCACGATGTGCCTGAGGGTGGGGTTGAGGGCCGGCAGGACGGCGGCGAGCAGCGGGAGCACGGTGCCGTTGACGATGATCACGCGGTCGGCGGCGTGGTTGATGATGAACGCCAGCTGCTGGCCGGGCAGCCGCAGGTTCAGCGTGTGCAGCACCGCCCCCATCGACGGCGCCGCGAGGTACGCCTCCAGGTGCTCGGCGTTGTTCCACATCAGCGTCGCCACCCGGTCGTCGCCGGTGACCCCGAGCTCGTCGCGCAGCGCGTACGCGAGCTGTGCGGCCCGCGCCCCGACCTCGGCGTACGTCCGGACGACCGGTCCGGTGCCGTCCCAGGTGGTGACGGTGGACCGGCCGTGGATGGTGGCACCGTGGGTGAGGATCCTGGCGACGGTGAGCGGTACGTCCTGCATCGTGCTGAACACGGGTCCTCCTTGACCTGGCGGCACCTGGGCGGGCTGCCCGCCCTACTGGGCGGTAATCTCGGGCAGCCGAGGCCGATTGTGCCTCCCGGTGGAGCCGATGTCAGCATTCCCGGCCCGTTGCACGGATCACGGCTTCGCGTCGCCCGCGGGCGACGGTGACGGTCCGTCCGGCCGGGATCGCCCGGTCCCCCGGTTGTCCCGGGTGGGAGCGGCCGCGGCGCGCAATACTGAACGGCATGAGCGACAGCCATGACGATCGCCAGGTGCAGCGCGAGTCGGCCAGGTTCCGGGTGCCGTGCCCGAACTGCGCCGGAGGTGTCCGGACCCGCGCCCGCCTCGGGGTGCGGGCCGACCGGACGGGCACGGGGTACATCTCCGAGACCTGTCCCGACTGCACCGGGCAGGGGTGGATCCCGCTCGGCAACGGCGAGTGGAAGCGGCGGTCGGCCTAGCCCGGCGCCTGCCTAGGCCGTGGCCGTGGCTGTGGGCGTGGTGGCGCGGTCGGGGCGGCAGAGGCGGACGCAGACCTCGGGCTGCGGGGTGTACGCCGGGTCGAGCTGCCAGCCGTGCTCGGCCGCGATGCGCAGGACCTGCTGGGCGCCCGCACCGCGGTAGGTCGCGAGGTTGATCCGGATCCGGCGGACGAAGGTGCCGTCCGCGGCCACCGCATGCCGGTTCGGCCCCTTGTCCCGGGCGGCGTCCTGGCGGATGTCGCGGGCCAGGATGCGGCGGATGTGGCGGTCCCAGGCCGCGGCGCCACCGGTCAGCTCCGCCCAGAACGCGCGGGGCCCGACCGCCCAGCGGGCGCCCCAGCGATCCCAGTAGTCCGGCTCGGCGCGGCCCGCCCAGAAGGTGAGCAGGCAGTAGACGGGGACGTAGACGACCTGCAGCACCAGGATGAAGGGGAGCAGCAGGGCGGACCTGGTCGGGCGCGGCCCCCAGGGTGTGCCGGGCGCGGCGGGCGGGTCCTGCGGACCGGGCGCGTGGACCTGCGCCGGGGCGGGGAACCGGCGGCCGAGCCGGACGTGGTCGTGGTCGCCGCTGTCGACCACCCCGTGCCAGCCGTGGCGCTCGGCGAGGCGCACCACGCCGGCCGCGCCGAGTCCGCGGTAGAGGCGCAGGGCGAGCCTGACCTGCACCGCGCGGCTGAGGTCGGCGGCGACATCGCCCCCGCCGGCGGCGTACTCGGCCTCGGCCGTGCGGATCCGGCGCTCCAGGATCGGGGCCACGTAGCGCTCCCAGTCCTCGGGGCGGCCGGTGAGCTCGGCCTTCAGACGGCGGGGCGGGATGAAGGAGCGGTTGACCTTCAGCCAGGCGTCCGAGTCCGGGCCGGAGGGGCCGCCGCCGCCCGCCCAGAGCAGGAGCGCGATCAGGGCGGCCAGGGCGGCGATCCAGAGCGGGGCGTAGATCCACTGGAGCGTGAACTGGAGCAGGACGGCGATCCGGCTGCGGCGCGGCTCGGGGCCGGGGAAGCCGCCGGGGGCCGACGGGGTGGGGGCCGGCCGGGCGGGTGCCGGCTGAAGGGGCGCCTGCGGAGGGGGCGCGTACTGGGGCGACCCGGGCTGGGGCGACCCGGGCTGCGGCGGGACGGGCTGCGGCGGGACGGGCTGCGGCGGGACCGGCTGGGGCGGGACCGGCTGCGCGTACGGGTTCTGCTGGTACGGGTCCGGCTGCTGGTACGGGTTCTGCTGGTACGGGCCCGGCTGCTGCGGCACCGGCTGCTGGTACGGGTTCCCCTGGCCGTACGGGTTCTGCGGCGGTTGCCCGTACCCGCCTCCGCCGTAGTACCCCTGATGCTCCGACACGCCCGTCCCCCTGTGCCTTGATCGAGTCGACGGCACACCCTATCCGGGGCACCGGACGGGGGAGGGTGCGAGGAGCGCGGGCTCAGTTCGCCAGCGGGGTGTCGACCTGGTCGCGGTCGATGGTGAGGGCGGCTCCCCCGTAGGTCTCCTCGACGTTGCCGCGGTACTGGTGGACGCGCTGGTGGTCGGTCCAGAGGTCGGCGGCGAGGGCGCCGCCTCCGGCGGTGTCGGCGCCGTCGTTCCAGCGCGCGTACCAGATGCTGTCGGGCAGCGGGAAGCTGCCGGCCCGGGCGGCCGCCGCGAGGTCGGCGATGCCGGAGTCGAGACTGGAGTAGAAGCCGGAGCGGTAGCCGTCCGCGTGCAGGCCCTGGGTCCAGCCGAGGGTGAAGTCGACGACCCCCTGGCCGCAGGCCGCGTCCCGCATCGGGTACGCCTCGATGTCGAGGAAGACCGGACTGCCCGGGCCCAGCCCGACGGCCTTCAGGCCGCGGACCGCCTCGGCCGCCTCCTCCCGGCCCTGCTGGACGGCGCGGACCGGGTCGATCCGCGCGGGCTTGCCCTTGAGCTCGCTGCACGGCGCCTGCAGCCCGACGTGGACCGGCAGGAACTGCCAGCCCATCGCCCGCGCCTGGCGGACCCACTCCGCGCTGAGCCGGGGCTGGGCGCAGCCGCGCTGGGACCCGCTGGTGTAGATGCCGACCGCGCCGTACGGGGAGGTGCCGCGCCAGGCGCGGAGGGTTTCCAGCGGGGGCGCGGTACAGGTGTCGAAGGCCGCACCGCTGTAGAGGTCGCGGTGGCGGGCGGGGGGCGGACCGGGCCGGTCCGGCAGCACGGTGCCCCGGATCCGGGGGACGTCGGCGGCGACCGGGGAGGTCGCCTCGGCCCCCGCGCCCGTCAGGCCCGTCCCGTCGGTGGCGAGGAGCAGGACCAGGGATGCGGCGGTGAGGGCCGCCGGGCGGAGATAGCGCACCCGCCATTGATACTGACGGACCATCGGACGATTGCGGCAACCGCGCCGCATGTGCCGCCGGAGCTCACCCTTTCAGCCGCACCCGTCCGCATCCGTCCGCATTTTGGTAACGAGCTTGCCCCGCGCTTACTCCTTACGGCAAACTCGCCTCTATGCCCACGTCCCCTTCCGTCGAAACCGCCGCCCCGACGCCGGCCGCCGCCGTCGCCGAGGCCCTTGCCATGCCGCCCGCCCCCAAGGGCGAGCCCGCCGGCGAGCGCGGTGGCTGGCGACGAGGCGGGGCTCCCGGCACCGAACCGCCCCCGGGCGCGCAGCCCGCCCGGCCGACCGGCCGGCGGATCCCGAAGCTGATGCGGCGCCCGGAGCGGATCCCGGCGCCGCTCTTCTGTCTGGCCGCGATGTTCCTGGTGCAGCTCGGCATCGCGCTCTCCAAGCCGCTGTTCGGCCCGCTCGGCGTCAGCGGCACGACCTTCCTGCGGCTGGGCTTCGCCGCGGTCCTCCTGCTGGCCGTCACCCGGCCCCGGCTGCGCGGGCGCCGTCCGCGCGACCTGGCCGCGGCCGGGCTGCTCGGGATGGCCTCGGCCGGGATGACCCTGCTGTTCGCCGGGGCGATCGACCGGCTGCCGATGGGCACCGCGGCGACCATCGAGTTCCTCGGCCCGCTCGCGGTGGCGCTGGTCTTCGCCCGGCGGGCCAGCCACCTGCTCTGGGCGCTGCTGGCGGCCGGCGGGGTGGCGCTGCTGACGCTGCTCGGCGAGGGCGGCGGCGGTTCCTCGCTGGACCCGGTCGGGCTGGCGTACGCCTTCGGGGCGGCCGCCTGCTACGCCGCGTACATCCTGTTCACGGACAAGGTCGGCGCCGCCTTCCAGGGCTTCCAGGGCCTCGCCGTCTCGATGACGGTCGGCGCGCTGACGCTGGCGCCGTTCGGGCTCGGCCAGGCCTGGGACGGACTGACCGCGCCCGGCGCCTCGCCACTGGTGCTGCTGCTCTCGGTGGCCGGGGTGTCGCTGCTGCTGCCGGTGATCCCGTACACGCTGGAGATGACGGCGCTGCGGCGGATGCCGCAGCGGGTGTTCAGCGTGCTGGTCAGCCTGGAGCCCGCGGTCAGCGCCCTGGTCGGCCTGGTGGTGCTGGGCCAGCTGCTGGGCGGGCCGCAGCTGGCCGGCATCGGCTGCGTGGTGGCGGCCAGCGTGGGAGCCACGCTGACCGGCCGGCGCTGACCGGCCGGCGCTGACCGCTCCGGGGCTGCGCTCCTTCGTGCGGCTCGCGGCTTCCCGCGGGCCCGGACCGGTCGCTCAGGGCCAGAGCAGGGTGCGCGACCACTCCGGGGTGCGGACCGGACCCGTCCGGGTGTAGCGCAGCCGGACGTGGCCGCGGTTGGCCTCGCCCTGCCAGAACTCCACTTCGTGCGCCCACAGGGTGTAGACCGCGTGGCCGGCCGCGACGGCGTCCGGGGTGGCCTCCAGCCGACGGCGGGCGGACGCGGAGGCCTCCTCGTACTCGCCGAGGGAGGCCAGCGGCTCGCTCTGCCGGCCGACCAGGGAGGCGACCCGGGAGGCCGGGGAGCGGGTGGCGAACTCGGCCGCCGCGACCTGGTCCGCGGCCCGCTCGACGGTGCCGCGGACCCGGATCTGGCGCCCGAGCGGCGGCCAGTAGAGGGTCATCGCGGCCGCCGGGTGGTCGGCGAGCTGACGGCCCTTCGGGCTGTCGGCTGCGGCCGAGAAGACCCAGCCGGTACCGGAGGCGTCCACGTCGCGCACCACCAGGACCCGGGCGTCCGGGAGTCCGTCGGCGTCGACCGTGGAGAGCGTGACCACCTGCGGGTCCAGGACGCCGGCCGCGAACGCGGTGGCGAGCCAGTCGACGAACAGCGGGCCGGGCTCGGCCGGGGCGGTGTCCGGGTCGAAGGACGGCAGCGGACGGGCCATCGGCGGGCGGCCGAGCAGCAGCTCGGGTACGGACCGCGGCTCGGGCCTGGTCCCGGACCTGGCCTCCGACCCGGATTCCGACCGGGATTCCGACCTCGGCTCGGACCCGTGGTCCGGTCGCGGTGCGGGCGTGGCCTCGCCCGGGCCGGTCAGGCCCTCCTCCTCCGCTGCCATCGCGCCCTTCCCTCCGGTTGCCTCGGCCGCAGCCCCGGGCGGTCGGTCGGGCCGACGGGGCCCGGGCGCGGGGTGCGCTGTCGGAGCGCAACCGTACCGCCGAGGGGTGACGGTCCCGGGCGCGGGCCCTTGCTGCGGGGTGACCGGGCGGGGGCGGACCGGGCCGACGGTCCGTTCCGAGAGCGCATCGAGGGCACATCGAGGGCACATCGAGGGCGCTTCCGTGGCGCCCCACGGGTACTTCGAGCACGCTTCGAGGCCGCTCCGGAGCTGCTCCGACGGCGGGCCCGGGCGCACCGGTGGGCGGTGTCGATGATCGACACCGCCCACAAGGCCGGCTCGCGGTGACCCTTTCCGCTACCCGGTTCCGTGCTTCGCTTCGAGCCCCGCCGCAGGTGCTCAGCTCACCCGCGGCCACCCACCTCCGGCGCCCCCGCCGGTGGTGGCATCCGTCTCCGTCAGTGGAAGACCGGGGCGAAGACGATGTTGAAGTTCTTGTTGGACTGGCCGGCCAGGATGACGCCCGCGTTGTCCTTCACCGCGAGGGTGTTGGCCTGGTTGGAGGCACCGGAACCGGTGGCCGTCTGCTGCGTGGAGACGTAGTTGCCGTCGACGGAGCCGAAGACGTTGCCCGTCCCGACGTTCGACACCACGCTGCCGTTGGATCCGTCGTTGGCCGCCGCGCCGTTGTCGGCGGCGGCGGCACCGGCTCCCGCGAGCAGCAGACCGGCGGCAAGGGGAGCCGCGAGCAGGAGACCGGCCACTCGGTGGGTGCGGATGCGAGCCATAAGATCCTCCAAAAAACTGAAAATAGTTCATTGCCGTACATGGTGTGCGGGAGTCCGTCGGCCAGACGAACACCTGCGGGCTGCGACGCCGAGAGACAGACTTCCGCAACAAATCGACAAAGCACCACCTCCCCGGGGCCTTTTCGCCCGTTAGCGTGATATCCGGGCCTGGGTGCATAACGAGCGAACCAGCGGTAACCACGCCGACACACCGCCATCGAGCTGGGATTTCGCTCGAACGGTGGCAGCGCCGGAAGCCCCCTGGGCGGGCGCGCGTGCACCATCCGAGTGACCCCACGCACTACCCCAGCGCGCGACACCAGGAAATGCGCCCCCTCATGGTGCGGTCGGCCACCCTTGTCGACATATCCAGCCATTCTCAGACTATTCAAAAAATCCGATAAAGCAGCAACGCGTCCCCGCATTTCCACTCCTCGGAAATTCGGGGACGCGAGGACATCAGAACGCCAGGACGCCAGGACGCCGGGACGCCGGGACGCCGGGAAAGAGACGGCAGGAAAGAGAGGTGCGGGCAACGGCCGGTCGGACGATCAGACCGCCTTGCCCGGGTTGAGGATCCCCAGCGGGTCGAAGACCGCCTTCAGCTGCCGCTGCAGCTCCATGGCCACCGGCCCCAGCTCGCGCGCCAGCCAGTCCCGCTTCAGCAGCCCGACCCCGTGCTCGCCGGTGATGGTCCCGCCCAGCTCCAGCCCGAGCTCCATGATCTCGTCGAAGGACCGCTGCGCACGGGCCGACTGCTCGGGGTCCGCGGCATCGAAGATGACGATCGGGTGGGTGTTGCCGTCGCCCGCGTGGCTCACCACGCCGATGGTCAGCTCGTGCCGCTCGGCGATCACGGCGACGCCGTTCAGCATCTCGGCCAGCCGCGAGCGCGGTACCGCCACGTCGTCGATCATCGTGGTGCCCAGCCGGTCCAGCGCGGGCAGCGCCAGCCGCCGCGCCTCCAGCAGCATGTCGGACTCCGCCTGATCCTCGGCCGGGACCACCTCGGTCGCGCCGGCGGCCCGGCAGATCGCCTCCACCGCCGCCAGCTCGGCCGCCGGGTCCGGCCCGTCGAAGGCCACCAGCAGCAGCGCCTGGGTCGACTCCGGCAACCCCATCCGGCCGAGCTCGTTGACGGCCCGGACGCTGACGGCGTCCATCAGTTCCATCAGCGACGGCGTGAGGCCGCGTGCCATCACCTCGCAGACCGCCGCGCCCGCCGTGTCCGCACTCGGGAACTCCGCGGCCAGCGCCAACTGCGCGGCGGGGGCGGGCCGCAGGGAGACCACCGCCCGGACCACCACGCCCAGCGTGCCCTCCGAGCCGACCAGCAGCCGGGTCAGGTCGTAGCCCGCGACGCCCTTGGCGGTCCGACGGCCGGTGGAGAGCAGTCGGCCGTCCGCCAGCACCACGTCGAGCCCGAGCACGTACTCGCTGGTCACCCCGTATTTCACGCAACACAGGCCGCCCGCGCCGGTGCCGATGTTGCCGCCGATGGTGCAGGACTCCCAGCTGGACGGGTCCGGCGGATACGCCAGGCCCAGCTCGGCTGCCGCCCTGGAGAGTTCGGCATTGATCACGCCGGGTTCGACCACCGCGATCCGGTTCACCGGGTCCAGTTCCAGGATGCGGTTCATCTTCACCATGGACAGCACGATGCAGCCGTCCACCGCGTTGGCCGCGCCGGAGAGTCCGGTGCGGGCGCCCTGCGGCACCACCGGGACGCGCAGGTCGGTGGCGGTCCGCAGCACGTGCTGGACCTGTTCGACCGTCTCCGGGAAGACCACCACCGCAGGGGTCCCGGCCGCGCAGAAGCCCGCCATGTCGCGGCTGTAGGCGGCCGTCACATCCGGGTCCACCGTCAGCGCGCCGGGCGGGAGGCCCCTGGCCAGCCGGTCCGTCAGATCACTCATCGCCGTCTCCGATCGCCGCCGGGGGTGCGGGCCCGCCCTGTCCCGCCGCACTCTGCCCCGTGCCCGTGGGAGCGGCAAGTACGCGCACCGACCGCTTCAGACCCGCTTCAGGTCCGCCGTCCGGCCTCCGCCCGCTCCCCCGCCCGCTCCTCCGCCCGGTTCGTTGACCGGTTCGTTGACCGGTTCGTCCGGCGGAGCGCGACCGACCCGAACGCGGCGACCCCGGCGGCGCCGGTGGCGAGCGCACAGAGCGCCGTCGGCCAGCGGGCGCCCACCGCGTCGGCGAGCAGGCCGAGCAGCCCGATCGAGAACACCAGGGCGGCGCTCTGCACCAGCGTCAACAGGGCCTGTACCCGGGCCAGATGGGTCGACGGCGCGCCGCCCAGCACCAGCGGGCCGAGGTGGCAGGCGAACAGCCCCGCGCCGATCCCGGCCACCGCGCTGCCCGTCACCGCCACGCCCACACCCGGGGCCCAGGCCAGTGCCGCGATCCCCGCCGAGGCCGTGCAGAGCCCGGCCGCCGCCCCGACCCCCGCCCTCGGCAGGCCGCCCCGCCAGGACACCAGGCCCGCCACCACGAGCACCCCGGCCCCCTGGCCGCCCGCCACCAGGCCGGCGGCCCCGGCACCCCAGTCATGGGTCCGGGCGAGCAGCGGACCGAGCAGCGAGACCACCGGCAGCAGCGCCCCCGCGGCGGCGCCGGTGAGCAGCAGCGCCGCCCGCAGCAGCGGGTCGCCCAGCGCCAGTCGGACCCCGGCGACCGCCTCGCCCAGCAGGCCGTCCTGCCCAGAACCGGCCTGGCCGTCGCTGATCGGTCCGTCGCTGTTCGGTCCGGTGCCATGAGGACCGCTGCCAGCTGTGGCAGCACCGGCCGGGGCGTCCGCCGGCCGGGTCGGGCGGATCCGGAGCAGGACCAGCAGCAGCACCCCGAAACTGGCCGCGTCCGCCAGGGCCGCCCCCAGCAGCCCGCCCGCCGCGACCAGGGCGCCGCCGAGCGGCGCCCCGAGCAGGGCGGCGAGCTGCCCGCCCGCCTGCCGCAGCGCCAGGGCGCGCGGCAGCTGTCCGGCGTCCACCAGGCGGCGCGGCATCGAGCCGCTCGCCGGGAGGTAGAACGCGTCGACGGTACCGATCACCACCGCCGTCGGCACCAGCAACCACAGCGGAGTCCCCCACCCGCCCGCGGCCAGGGCGAGCGCGGCGGTCGCGACGAGCATCACCGCGTCCCCCGCGAGCATCACCCGGCGGGCCCCGAACCGGTCCGCCACCGCACCGCCCAGCAGGACGAAGGCGGTGCGGGGCAGCGTGATCGCGGTCAGCACCAGTCCCGCCGCGCCTCCGCCGTGGGCCGAGGCGGCCCAGCCCAGGGCGAAGTAGAGCGCGGCATCACCGAGCAGCCCGACCTCCGTCCCGGCCAGCCAGAGCAGGTACGGACCGGGCAGCGCGGCCCGGCGCGGGGCGTCGACGGTGGTGGTTGCCATGCCCGCCGACCGTAGGGCCCTCGACCAGGTCGAAGGCAAGGCCGGTCCGCCGCGCGCCGGGCCGTGCCTCAGGCCCGGACCACCGGCTCCTGGAACTCCGTCACCCACCCCGCCGTGTCCTCGGGGCACTCCAGGTACAGCTCCCGGGCGTACCCCGTGGAGCGGTAGCCGCCCTCGTCGACGAAGCGGGCCAGGGTCTGGAAGGAGGGCAGGCAGTCGTCCATCGAACCGCGGTGGACGATGGTCGCCGCCTCCTCGATCTCCGGCAGGTCGAGCACCGCGAAGTCGTACGCCCCGGGCGCGTCCACCCCGGCGCCGACCGTCACGGCCGCCCGGACCAGCACCGAGCCGTCCCCCGCCGGGGTGTCCTCGTACCGGGCGACCGACGGACCGGCCGCCTCCACCCCGGCCGCCGCCATCCGGCGGCACAGCTCCTCGAAGAGCGGGCCGATCACCGGCCCGATGTCCTCCGGCTGGTAACTCGCCGCGACGGCGGTCAGCTCCGCCACCCGCACCGACGGGACCCGCTTCACCACGACATCGTCCGCAGGCATGATTCCCTCGCTCTCGATGGTTCGGAGCCTCACCTCGACCCGGGCCAGCCGCTGGGCGTCCGCCGCCATCGCGGCGGCCAGCTCGGCGCGCCGCAGCCGCAGCATCCCGCGCAGCTCGGCCGCGTCCACCTGCTCGTCCAGGACGGCCTGCACCTGTTGCAGGGTGAAGCCGAGGTCCTTGAGCGCGATGACGCGGTTGAGCCGGGCCAGCTGGGCGGCCTCGTAGGAGCGGTAGCCGCTGGCCGGGTCGACACGGGCCGGGCGCAGCAGTCCGATGGCGTCGTAGTGACGCAGCATGCGGACCGACACCCGGCCGTGCTTGGCGAAGTCTCCGATGTTGAACATGATTCCTCCAGTGCAGACCCTCACACCGTGTCATGGTCAAGTACCGGCCGACGCCGCCTCCCCTCTGCCGCCCGTCCGCCGCCTTTCCGACCCACCGCCGGCCCACCGACTCGCCGCTCCGCCGGTTCGTCAGTCCGTGACGTCGAACCCCCGGCGGCCGCCCAACTCCCGCAGGCTGCGCTGGCCCGGGATGCCGTTGGCGTCCGTGCCCGAGTAGCCGAGGCTGCGCTGGAAGGCCGCGTACGCCTCGACCGTCCGGGTGCCGAGCGAGCCGTCCACCCAGCGCTGCTCCAGGAACCCCTCGTCGGCCAGGGCCTGTTCGACGATCCGCACCTCACCGCCGTAGGTCTGGTGGCCCTGCTCGGCCCCGGGGTCGGTGCGTGCGGCGGTGACGACGTGCGCCAGCGAGACCCGCCGGGGCGAGGGCAGCCGGCCGAGCAGCCTGCGCAGCGAGTCCTCGCCCGGCACACCGTCCGCGGCGGTGCCCGAGTAGCCCAGACTGCGCTGGTAGTCCTGGTAGTTGAGGGTGTCGGCGTCGCGCCAGTCCTCGTCCGGCCCGGCGGTGTAGTGCGAGCCGTGACCGGCGGACACCAGCGCCTCGCCCACCTCGCGGACCTGCGGGCCGTGGGCGCCGTAGCCGTACTCCAGGCCGTTGATGGTCACCCGGTAGCGGGCCGGGCCGGAGTCCGCCCGGGGCGGCGGCAGCGGCGTGCTGCCGCCGGTGCCACCGCCTCCGCCTCCGCCTGCGGACCCGGCGACGATGCCGGGCAGGACGACGTCGTAGAACTGCCGCACCCGGGCGTCCCCCGGGCAGGCCGTCCCGCCGTCCGACCAGTCCGGGAACATCCGGTGGAATCCGTACCCGGGGTCGTCCGCCGTCCGGCAGGCGCGCAGCGGGATCCCGTGCGTGCGGTGCAGCCAGACCCCCAGCGCGGTGAGCGCCGCCACCTGCGCGTCCGTCCAGGGGTCGGTGTGCCGGTCGTTGCTCGCCGACTCGACGCTCACCGCCCCGGTGCCGTCCGCCCTCCGGTTCGCCTGCATGTTGGCGTCGGCGCGGGTCTCCGTGCCGACGAACTGGCCGACGCCGCCGTCGTATCCGACCCCGAAGTGCGACTCCAGGTTGGTGCTGTCGCGCCAGTACTCGTAGATCCGCCGCGGCGTCCAGGGCGCCGCGATGCTGTGGAAGATCACCTGCGTCGGCACGATCGCCGGCTGCTCGTCCGACTCGGGCTGCAGCTCCATCCGCTCTGCACCGGGGTACCAGGCCATCCGCGTCTCCTCACCGGGCGCGCACCAGGGGCAGTTCGCCCCCTTACGTCCGGCTAACGCTCGCCCTGTCCCCTCGCGAGGACGCCCCCTCCGCAAACCCCCCTTCCGAGTGAAACCGGACAACTCCCCCTGACGAAGCAGCGGCCCCGGAGGGTCAGAAGAGCCTCCGCCGCCGCTCCAGCTCCCCGGCGGACCACCAGAACTGCAGGTCGCCGTGGTCCAGGCTCAGCGCCTCGCACACGTACTCGTGGAGGAAGGCCTCCGCATCGCGCAGGGCCGCCGTCCGGCCCTCCGAGACCTCGCCGTAGGCGCTCGGCTCCAGCCCCAGGGAGTCGGCCATCCAGGCGGAGTACCACTCGTAGATGTCCTCGGAGCCGAACTTGACGGCGCTCGCCAGGAATTCGCCGCCCTCCACCTCCAACTCGACCGCACACAGCCGGGAAAGCGCCTTTGCCGCCCGATCCGCGCCGCCCTCACAGGAGTTGGGCGAGGGCATCCCTCCGGCCCCGTACATGACGGTCGCCCGGAACGAGGCGATCTCCTTGCGCCAGGCGGTCACCTCGGACTGGAAGCCCAGGTAGGCACTTGTCAGGCGGGCCGCCCAGTGCGCGTTCGCGGCCCGCCCCGAAGGCCGGCCGAGCAGTCGCTTGTACTCGCGCATCGCCATGCGATCGATGTCACCGCGATCGAACCGCGTATGGCAGTTGGGGCAGAGCACGATCATGTTGTCGAACTCGTGGCAGCGCACCTCGGCCCACGGCCTGATGTGCGCGAGCTCGACCAGGTCGGCCCGGCACGTCGGTATGGCACACCTGTGGCCGGCCTCCACCAGGAGTCGCCGCGCAAGAGGTCGGGGAACGGCTGGCCGCTGCTCGGACATGCCGGAGAACCTACCCACCACCACCGACACCCCGGCCACACCGCACCGAGCACCCCGCCCGCCCGCCCGACGGCCCCACCGGGCGAAAACGCAGAGGGCGGGTGCCGGAAGACTTCCGGCACCCGCCCTGAGCAGGTGGTTCTCCTACCAGCGGAGAGCGTGGGATTCGAACCCACGGTACGGGGTCACCGCACGACAGTTTTCAAGACTGTTCCCTTAGGCCGCTCGGGCAGCTCTCCAGGCGGAGGTCAGCCTAACGGGTCCGGCGGGGTTCGGTGCACATGGTTATCGGGTCGGTTACTTGTCGCCGACGCGCTTGTCGAAGGTGACCTTGGTGGTGGAGGTCTGGCCGTTGCGGGTGTACTCGACGTCGACCGTCTCGCCGGGCTTGTGGGTCCAGATCTTGCTGACCAGGGCGGGGCCGTTCTCGATGGGGCTGCCGCCGAGCTTGGTGATGACGTCGCCGGGCTTGAGGCCGGCCTTGTCGGCGGCGCCGCCGGGGGTGACGGCGGGGGTGCCCTGGATGTCGCGGGTGGAGATCTGGGCGCCCTCGCCCTTGTAGTCGTCGTTGCGCAGGACGGCGAGCTGGGCGTAGACCGGCTGGCCGCTCTGGATCAGGGTCTCGGCGACCCACTTGGCCTGGTTGATCGGGATGGCGAAGCCCAGGCCGATGCTGCCGGCCCGGCCGGTGCTGGAAGTGTTGGACTGGATCGCCGAGTTGATGCCGACCACCGCGCCGCCGGAGTCGAGCAGCGGGCCGCCGGAGTTGCCCGGGTTGATCGACGCGTCGGTCTGCAGGGCGTTCATGTACGAGGACTGGGCGCCGGTCTCGTCGCCGGAGGCGACCGGGCGGTCCTTGGCGCTGATGATGCCGGTGGTGACGGTGGACTCCAGGCCGTACGGGGCACCGATGGCGATGGTGGCATCGCCGACGTTGACCTTGTCGGAGTCGGCCAGCGGGAGCGGGGTGAGCTTGCCCTTCGGCGTGTCGTCGAGCTTGACGACGGCGACGTCGTACCCCTCGGCGCGGCCCAGCACGGAGGCGCCGTAGGTGCTGCCGTCGGCGAACTTGACGGTCAGTTTGCCGCCGTTGGACGCGGGCGCGACCACGTGGTTGTTGGTCAGGATGTGGCCCTGGGTGTCGAAGACGAACCCGGTGCCGGTGCCGGACTCGCCGTTGCCCTGCGCCTTGATGGTGACGACGCTCGGCAGCGCCTTCTGCGCGATGCCCGCGACGGAGCCGGGGACGGGCTCGCTCTTCTGCGGGTTGTTGGCCTGGACGGTGGTGCTGCGGTGGTCGTCCGCGGCGCTGACGCTGCGGTCGTTGCGGTCCGCGACGGCGACGCCGACCGCGCCGCCGGCCACACCGGCGACCAGGGCGACAGCGGCGATCAGGGCGACCAGGCCGCCGCGCTTGCGGCTCGGGCCGCCGGGGCCGCCCGGGCCGGGCGCACCGGGGTACTCAGCCGGGTAGCCGAGCGGGCCGCCCGGGTAGCCGGGGCCGCCGGGCGTACCGGCGCCGGCCGCGCCGCCGGCCGTGGAGTCGTGCAGGCCCCAGCCGCCGAGCGGCTGGCCCGCGCCGAAGGGGTGCTGGGGGTGCGCCCCGGGCACTCCCGGGGCGGCCTGCGCTCCGGGGGCGGGCGGGGGGCCGTACGGGTCGTGCGGCGCGGCCGCGAGCGGGGCGGCGGGCGTCGCGTACGGGTTGGTCTCGTGCACCGCGTGCACCGCGGGCGCGACCGGTGCGACCGGCGCCGGGGCGACGGGCGCGGCCGGGGCCGGCGGCAGGACGGGCGGCGGCGCGTCGATGTACCCGGACCCGACCGGGGCCACCGGGGGCGCCTGGGTGACCGGGGCCTCGACCGGCTCCGGGGCACTGACCTTGCTGAACGCCAGCGTCGGCGTGAACCCGCCGGCGACGGGGGCCTCGGGAGCGGCCGCCGGGGCGGTCCCGGTCACCGGCTGGTCGGCCACGGGCGCCGCCCCGGGGGCGGGGGCGACGGACGCGGCCTGCTGCGCCGGACCGTCATGAGCAGGGCCCGCCACCCCCTGGCCGCCGGAGGGCTGCTCCCCCTGCGGCCCGGTGGACCCAACCTCGCGCTCGGTGCTCACGGACGACCTCCATAGCTGACAGGACCAAGAACCATAGTTTTTCGCACACCCGATTCGATTGCCGTAAGGACCCCTCTGAAGAACTCATAAGAATCCTTAGCCCGCCCCGACAGACCTGCCCGGCGAGCTGCCCGGCGACCTGCCCGGCAGACCGGCCCGGGGCACCGGTGAGGCCACCGGAACAGCCCCGCGGGCAGACCGACGAGCAGACCCACGAGCGGGCCCCGGACGGACCGGCGCACGCCCCCCGGCGCGCCGTTCACTCCGTCCACGACGGACACCCCTGACGTCCCGCGATGCGGACCGCAGGCCGTCTGGCCTTGGCGTTCACCGCCCCGCCGGTTAGCCTGTCGCTCCAAACTGACACGCGGGAGCTTGGACCGACCAGGCTGAGAGTGCGCTGGTCGACGGTACGTCACGGAATCCGTGGACGGATCGTCGAGGGGGCGCAGACCGCCGGAACCTGTCCGGGTAATGCCGGCGTAGGGAGTATCGGCCATGCCGCCTGCTTCGCCATCCTCTTCTTCGGGCGCGTCCGCGTCCAAGGATTTCCCCGAACCGTCCACGGCCGTTCACTCGGACGCCGACGGCCGCGCGCCCGGTTCCACGGCCGGCGCACCCGCCGCGACCTCGACCGCGGTGCTGGACCGGCCCGAGCAGGCCGGGGCCCGGGTCGAGGCCCCGCTGGTGCTGGACACCGAGCCGCCGCGCACGCTCCGCTTCCGGGACCACTTCGCGCTCTGGATGAACCTCGGCGTCAGCCTGATCGGCTTCACCACCGCCGCCACCGTGCTGGGCGCCCCGGGCAGCGAGCTGTCCCTGGCCGCCGCCGTGACCGCGATCGTGGTTGGCACGGTGGTCGGTACCGCGATGCTCGGCGTGGCCGCGCTGATCGGCGCCCGTACCGGCGCTCCCGCGATGGCCAACCTGCGCGGACTGTTCGGGACCCGCCTCTCGTACGTGCCGACGGTGCTGAACATCGTCCAGTGCATCGGCTGGGGCGTGTACGAGCTGCTGGTGATCGCGATGGGCGCGCAGACCGTCGCCCACACCGAGGGCTACCGCTGGCTCTTCGTCGTGCTGGCGGGCGCGGTGACCACCGCGCTGACCATCTGGCCGCTGGGCGCGATCGCCGTGCTGCGCCGCTTCGTGGCCGGAGCGGTGGCGGTCGCGATGGTGTACTTCACCGTCCAGCTGGGCCGCCAGGGCGTGCCCGACCCGGGCGCGGGCAACTGGCACGGCTTCCTGAAGGCCACCGACGCGATGATCGCCGTCTCGATCTCCTTCGTGCCGCTGGCCGCCGACTACACCCGGCACTCGCGCACCCCGCGCGCCGCGTTCTGGGGCAGCTTCTCCGGCTACACCGTCGCCCAGATCTGGTGCTACGTGCTCGGCCTCTTCGCGCTGCTGCAGTCCGGCGGCGACGCGACCCGGATCTTCGACTCCTTCCTGGGCGTCTGGGCCGGCTGGGCCTTCCTGCTGGTGCTGGTGCTGCGCGAGACCGACCAGTCCTTCGCCAACGTGTACTCGACGGCGATGTCGGTCCACAACCTGCTGCCGAAGGTGGACCGCCGGGTGCTGACCGGCGGCACCGGCCTGCTGATCACCGTGCTGGCACTGCAGATCACCGAGTTCACCGACTCGTACTACGCCTTCCTGGGCCTGATCGGCTCGGTGTTCGTGCCGATGTTCGCGGTGCTGGCGGTGGACTACTTCCTCGGCGCCGGCCGGCGCGGCTGGAACCTGGCCGACGACGCGCCGTCCCGCTGGATGATGCTGCTGCCGTGGGCGCTCGGCTTCGCGGTGTACCAGCTGATCGCGCCGACCGCGATCGCCGGCTGGTGGACGGACTTCTGGACCTCCGTCCAGGAGGCGCTGCACTTCACGCCGCAGGAGTGGACCTCGGCCTCGCTGTTCGGCTTCCTGGTGCCCGCCCTGGCCACCCTGGCGCTCACTGCGCTGACCCGCGGCCGGCGCTGACCACCGCGCCCGCAGGCGAAGACGGCCCCCCAGGTTGGGGCCGTCTTCGCTTTCGCGTCACCTGCGCCGCCTATCGTGGACGGCGTGACCAGCCCTGACCTCTCCCCGGCGGCGGCGCGGACCGCGCCGCCCGTCCAGGTGATCGCCCACCGCGGCTCCTCGCACGCGCTGCCCGAGCACACCCTCGCCGCCTACCGCCGGGCGCTCGCCGAGGGCGCCGACGCCGTCGAGTGCGACGTCCGGGTGACCGCCGACGGGCAGCTGGTCTGCGTCCACGACCGCCGGATCGGCCGGGTCTCGGACGGACGGGGCACGGTCTCCGCGATGACGCTGGCGCAGCTGGAGGCGCACGACTTCGGCGCCTGGAAGACGGGCACGCCGAGCGCGGACCCGGAACTGCGGAGCGTGCTGCGGCTGGAGAGCCTGCTGGAACTGGTCGCGGACTGCGGGCGCCCGGTGGACCTGGCGATCGAGACCAAGCACCCGGTCCGTTTCCGGGGCCGGGTGGAGTCCGAGCTGCTGCGGATGCTGGACCGGTTCAAGATCACCGGCACGCCGGACGGCGACCGCCCGCAGGCCCGCATCATGAGCTTCTCCGCGCTGGCGCTCGGCCGGGTGGCCGCCGCCGCGCCGCAGTACCCGAGGGTGTTCCTGTTCGAGAGCACGCTGCCGCTGCGGGGCCGGCTGCGGCCGGGCGCACCGCTGCCGGGCGGGGCCCGGATCGCCGGGCCGGGCATCGACCTGGTGCGGGCCCGGCCGGAGCTGGTGACGCGGCTGCGCGGGCTGGGCCACCAGGTGCACGTCTGGACCGTGGACGAGCCGGCCGACGTGGAGCTCTGCCTGGAGCTCGGGGTGTCGGCCCTGATCACCAACCGCCCGGCGGAGGTGCTGGCCCAGCTCGGCCGGTGAACCGCGCCGGGCGCCCCGGCCCACAACGTTCCCCGGCCTACAGCGTGCCCGGAGATCGGCTGGAGCCGGACACCCGGACCGGTCGATCGCCCCGGGGCGGGATCAAACGTTTCGCCGACGTTCTTTGCCGGAAATTATGCGCTTTCACAACGCAGGGTGAGCATCGAATCACCTGTCGCGCACCGTGCGTCGCACGGCTTGAAATGTCCGCGCAGGATCGGCCCGCGGTCGTTTCCGACGCATTACCAAGGGGCATCCATCCCTCGGCATACGCTGAAGGAGGTCCGGGGGTGGCGTTGATGGTGGCGCGTGAAGTGCCGACTTCATCGACCATGGCAGTGCCGCACGGCCCAGCGAGTGTCGGGGTCGCACGGCGCCGACTGCGTCGAGATCTGGGTGACCGGGAGATACCGGAGCCGGTCATTGATGATGCTGTTCTGATCCTTTCCGAACTGTTGAGTAATGCCTGTCGTTATGCCCGGCCGCTCGGCCCGCTGCCCGCACTCGGGCGCAGCGCCCGCGCGGAGGTGGTCGGCGGCGTGCTGGTCGGCGTGCCGACCGGCGCGTCCGCGGCCGGCGCCGAGCCCGCGCAGGACGCCGGCGGCGTGCTGGTGCGCTGGCAGATGCACGCGGACGGGATCCTCACCCTGGAGGTCACCGACGGCGGGGCGCAGACCCGTCCGTCGCCGGCCAGTCCGTCGCTGAGCTCGCGCGGCGGCCGGGGCCTGAGCATCGTCGACCAGCTGTCCAGTGACTGGGGCGTGCGCGACGCGCCCGGTGAGGTGACGGTGTGGGCCGCGCTGCCCGCCCGGGCCCGCCATGCGAGACGGACCGGCGGTGATGCCCGCAGCGCCTGACGGCGCACCCCTGTCCGCGGGGGCCGTCCGCCCCCGAGTCCGCCCCGGCGCGTGCCCACGCGCCGGGGGAACGTCAGTAGGCTGCCCGGAGCACAACACAACCGTCCCCGGGAGAGCCGCACCATGGGCAAGAAGGCCGCCAAGAAGGCGCCGCAGCGCAGCCAGTCCACCACCACCGCCACGGGCGAGATCCCCGTGGTCGGGGCCCGCGAGAACTGCCCCTGCGGTTCGGGCCGCCGGTACAAGGCGTGCCACGGCCGGGAGGCCTCGCACGCCGTGCAGGAGCTGGTGCACCGCCCGTTCGAGGGGCTGCCGGGTGAGGCCGACTGGGTGGCGCTGCGCGAGCTGGTGCCGGCCGCGACCGCGCCGCTGACGCTGGCCGCCGCGGTGGTCGAGGCCGCCAACGGCGAGGTCCCGTCGGTGACGCTGGCCACCGTCCTGCCGCTGGCCTGGCCGGCCCTGCGCCGCCAGGACGGCTCGATCCTGCTGGGCCTGCAGACCCAGTCCGCCTCCGGCGACCTCAGCCGCGACCTGGCGGACGCGCTGGAGCTGGCCCTGGCCACCGAGCCGGGCACGCCCGTCCCCGCCCGCCGGACCGTCCCGGGCGGCCGCCGCCTGCAGGACCTGCTGGACGTCGAGGCCCCCTTCACACCCACCGTGCACACCGGCTTCGAGTTCTGGCTGGAGGACGCCGAGACCGCCACCGGTGAGGTGGCCGCCTCCCTGGAGCGCGCCAACGCCTCGGCGATCCCGACCGAGAAGCTGGCCTCCGCGGACTCCGCGTACTGGTGCGGCACGCCGGACAAGAACCACCTGCGCTGGGTGATGACCGTGCCGGAGGAGCAGCTGCTGGACGCACTGGCCCGGCTGACCGCCGCCGACCGGTCCTCGCTCGGCCCGGACACCCGCCTCGTCGGCTCGTTCCGCGCGCACGGCCTCACCGTCCCGGTCTGGGACCTGCCGGTGACGATGACCGCCGCCGACTGCGAGAAGCCGGCCGCCGAGTTCGCCGAGCGGCTCGCCGCGACGCTCGACGACACCACCCCGCTCACCGCGGAGGAGCGTCGCGCCCGGGCGAACCTGGTGAACCGTCAGGTCACCCTGAACTAAAGGCGACCCGGGATCGCGTGATACGCGTCACATTACCGCCGGAGGCCGCAATTTCCGGGCGGCCAGGGCGTCTTGGAAATTGGCGTGGACGCGGATCCTTGTTACTGTCTAAAGAGTCCGGTCGCTGGTGCATCCCCCGTCGCCAGCGGCCGGATCTTTTGTTTTCCGAACGGGCGTTCCCGGGCGGGCCGGATCACCGGCCCGATCAGTGCCCCGATCAGTGCCCCGATCAGTGCCCCGATCACCGGCTCGCCCAGCGGCTTGACCGACAGCCAGGCTCCCGGCCCGATCAACACCGCCGCGATCAATACCGGCCGAGGACACCCGGACGAACACGCCACCGTCCGTCTCCGGTGAACACCCCGGGCCGGCAGCGCGGGGTGTTCACCGGAGACGGACTGCGGAGACGGACTGCGGAGACGGACGGCAAGGACGAAGCCGCGGGAGCGGACCCGCCGGATCAGTACGAGCGGCCGCCGTCCAGTTGCACCGTCGCCTCGACCAACTCACCCAGCAGCGGCCCGACCTGGGGCAGCCACACCCCGCCGTCCGCCGCAGGGCGCGGCGGCAGCACCCAGCGCACCCGGGCGCCGGATCCGCCGCCGGGCGGCAGCGGCAGGAAGCCGCCCTGGCCGTGATAGCGCAACGAGCCCGGCACCCAAGGCTGTTGGGCGAGCATCTCGCCCAGTGCGTCCAGCGAGTAGGGGGCGACCAGCAGCGCGTAGCGGCCCGGCATCGCCAGCACCGGGCCGAGCGGCAGCCGCAGCGCGCCGAGGTAGGCGATCGCCCGGGCGCCGGCCGCGGCCGGCAGGCTGACCGCCGAGACGGCCCCGCCGGTGGCCGCCAGGACCGGCGCGTCCGGGCTCTGCCGCTCCCACCACCACCGGACCATCCGGGCGTCGGTGGTGGCCGCGAGCAGCGGCGGGTCGTGCGGGTGGGCGCCGGGGACGGGGCAGTCCGGGTCGCCGCAGGAGCAGCCGTCGGCTCTCAGCAGCGCGCCGGGGACCACGGGCCAGCGATGGTCGACGGCGGCGGCCAGGGCCGCGGCCAGCCGGGCGGCCCGGGCCGTCGATCGACCCTTCGGGTTCTCACGCATGGCGCTCGTTCCTTTCCGTGACCGCTCGGGTCGCACCGGGCCCACCGGCGTGCCGCGGGGAAACGCCGCGCGGGCCGCAGGGGAGGCACGGGCATGGCGGACGCCGTGACAGGCACGGCGGGGCCTGACGGACATGGCGGGCGTGACAGGCATCGCGGGCATGGCAGGCATGGCGAACATGGAGCACGGTGTGGTGCACGACATGAAAGGGACCGCAGATCAGAACAGCCCTGGGACGAGAATCCCGCATGCGACCGGATGGACGCTGCCCGGGCGCGATTGGTTCCACCGTACGAGTGAGTGACTTCCGGCCAGCCCGGCCGGGGAGCGGCGAAAGCATACGATCCGGACGGCCGCCGGACCCGTCCTCACGGTTCTGCCCGTTCTCGGCCGCTCCATGCCCCCGCGGCCGGCCGGGGCGCGCGTGCCCCCGGGACACGCCCCCCGACGGGCTCCGGAGGAGGCGGAACCGGCCACCCGCACCGTCACGGATCTGGACATGCCCCGAATGGCCTGTGTAGAAGTGGTGGCATTGCTGACGATCAATGACGAGTAGTAGCGAATCCAGGCGAAACACGCCGCGCGGCCGTGCTCGCTCCGATCGGCCGTACCCGGGGGGTTCCGCATGACCCGTACCACCGCGTCAGGAGTGGCGGCATGACCGAGTCCCACCCATCGTCGACGCCCTCGGATCCGGGCGAGACCGGATCCTCCAGCGGGCTCTCGGTGCTGGACCCGCCGGGCTTCCCCGGCCCGGCCTCCGGCCCCGGCGAGGAGCAGCACCCCGACGGCCGCAGTACACCCCCCGCCGGCGTGCAGGACCGTTTGGCCGGACGGCTGTCCGATTTCACCAGCCTGTACGCGCACACCGAGCAGCTCGCCCGCACCCGCGGGCTGGCGGCCGCCCTGGACACCGTCCTGGCGTCCGGCTCCGCGCTGCTCGGCGCCCGCCGGGCCCTGCTGGTCACCGCACTGCCCGGCGGCGGGCCCAGCCAGCCGATCGGCCTCGGCCTGGACCGCGCCAGCCTCGGCGCGCTGGAGACGGTGCCCCCGGAGCAGAGCCTGGTCGCCCGGCTGCTGCGGGAGCACGACCGGCCCGTCCAGCTGCAGTCCCGCGACCTCGCCGACGACCCCGCCGTCGGCTCCCGGCTGCGCGAGCTGGCCGGGCACCTCGGCCTCGGCGGCTGCTACGGCCTGCCGCTCGCCACCGAGGAGGACGGCCCGCTGGCCGCCGCCCTCTGGTTCTACGACGAGCCCGCCGAGCCCACCGAGCGCCAGCGCGAGCTGGCCCGCCGGTACTGCGGGATCGCCGCCCCGCTGCTGGCCAAACAGCTGGACGCGGAGAAGGTCCGGCGCACCACCGAGGCGCTGCGCCGCGGCCTGCTGCCGGACCGGCTCCCGCAGCTCGCCGGGCTGCGGCTGGCCGCCCGGCTCGACCCGGCCGGTCTGGACCACTCGGTCGGCAGCGACTGGTACGACGCCATCCCGCTGCCGGACGGCACGGTCGGGCTGACCGTCGGCAGCGTGTCCGGTGACGGCCCGGGCGCCGGACCGGGCAGCGCGCCGGGCGCGGCCGCCGCGATGGGCCGGGTCCGGGCGGCGCTGCGCGCGTACGCCGTCCTGGAGGGCGAGGACCCGGTCTCCGTCCTCGGCGACCTGGAGCTGCTGCTCAAGACCACCGAGCCGGCCCGCAGCGCCACCGCCGTGTACGCCTGGGTGGAGCCGGAGGAGCGCCGGATCACCCTGGCCGGGGCCGGGCACTGCCCGCCGGTGCTGGTCGGCCGGTACGGCGCCGAGTTCGTGGAGACCTCGCTCTCCGCGCCGCTCGGCATGCTGTCCTGCTGGGAGGCGCCGGGGGTCGAGCTGACCGCCGGGCGCGGCGACACCCTGCTGCTGTACACCGAGGGCCTGGCCCGCCGCTGCGGCCCCACCCTGCACGCCGGGCAGGCCAACCTGCGCCGGGCCGCCGCCGACGCCCCGCGCGACGTGCGGATCGACCCGGACCGGCTCTGCGCCCACCTGCTGGCCGTCTGCCCGGACCGGGACACCGGCCGGGCCACCGACGACCTGACGGTGCTCGCCGCGCGCTTCGAGTAGCCGCTGTCATGACCCCGCAGGGGTCGGCGGCCGGGCGTCCGTACCATGGACGCACGGCCGCCCACGCGCGTCGCGATCCGACGGGTCCGGGGCGGCATGACTCGCAAGGAGGCGACGTACGTGACCGAGGACCGTACCCCGGCGGTGGCCGAGAACCCCGAGGCAGCCGGAGGCGACGAGGAACCGAAGTTCAGGGGCGGCCGCAAGAACGGCCTCTACTCCGAGGTCTCCGAGGAACTCGCCGCCTCGATGAAGTCCGGCTGGGCCGACACCGAGCTGCGCGGTCTCGCCCCCGTCGCCCAGGCCCCGTACACCGCCGAGCGCCGTGCCAGGCTCTCCGCCGCCTTCCCCGGCGAGCGCCTGGTGATCCCGGCCGGCAACCTGCGGATGCGCTGCAACGACACCGACTACGACTTCCGCGCCGCCAGCGAGTACGTGCACCTCACCGGCGACCAGACCGAGGACGCGGTGCTGGTCGCGGAGCCGACCGGCGACAGCGGCCACAGCTTCGGCCTCTACCTGCTGCCCCGCTCCAACCGCGAGAACGGCGAGTTCTGGCTGGACGGCTACGGCGAGCTGTGGGTCGGCCGCCGGCACAGCCTGGCCGAGTCCGAGCTGCTGCTCGGCCTGCCCGCCCGCGACGTCCGCAAGGCCGCCGAGGAGCTGGCCGCGCTCGCCGCGTCCGGCGGTGTGCCGACCCGGATCGTGCGCGGCTACGACGCCGCTCTGGAGGGCGCCCTCGCGGACGTCCTCGACCCGGACCGGGACGGCGAGCTGAAGGAGTTCCTGAGCGGCCTGCGGCTGGTCAAGGACGAGTGGGAGATCGGCGAGATGCGCGCCGCCTGCGCCGCCACCGTCAAGGGCTTCACGGACGTGGTCCGCGAGATGGGGCAGGCCGTCGCCACCTCCGAGCGCTGGATCGAGGGCACCTTCTGGCGCCGCGCCCGCGTCGAGGGCAACGACGTCGGCTACGGCTCCATCGCCGCCGCCGGCCCGCACGCCACCACCCTGCACTGGGTGCGCAACGACGGCGAGGTCCGCCCGGGCGAGCTGCTGCTGCTGGACGCCGGCGTGGAGACGCACAGCCTCTACACCGCCGACGTCACCCGCACCCTGCCGATCAACGGGCGGTTCAACGACCTGCAGCGCAAGATCTACCAGGCCGTGTACGAGTCCCAGGAGGCCGGCATCGCGGCGGTGCGGCCGGGCGCCCGGTTCCGCGACTTCCACGAGGCCTCGCAGCGCGTCCTCACCGAGCACCTGCTCGCCTGGGGCCTGCTGGACGCCTCGGTGTACGACGTGGAGAAGGTCCTGGAGCTGGGCCTCCAGCGCCGCTGGACCCTGCACGGCACCGGCCACATGCTCGGCCTGGACGTCCACGACTGCGCCCACTCCCGCACCGAGGAGCACGTCGACGCCCTGCTGGTCCCCGGCATGCTGCTCACGGTCGAGCCCGGCCTGTACTTCCAGCAGGACGACCTGACCGTGCCCGAGGAGTACCGCGGCATCGGCGTCCGGATCGAGGACGACATCCTGGTGACCGCCGACGGCAACGAGAACCTCTCGGCCGGCCTGCCGCGCCGCGCGGAGGACGTCGAGGCCTGGATGGCCTCGCTCGCCTGAGCCCCGCAAACCGCCGAACGGGCCCGTCCCCCTCCTGAGGGGGACGGGCCCGTTCGCGCTGCTAGCCGGTGACCCGCTGCTACTTGGTGACCCGCACCGGGATGCTGCGCTCGCCGATCACCACCAGCGGCTTGGTGGCGTCGTACGGCAGCGTCGCCCGGACCGTGACCGGCATGACCCCGGCCCCGTTCGCGCCCTCCAGCGTCATCCGGTACTTGACCGTCCTGCTCTGGCCCGGGGCCAGCGGGAACACCGCGTCCTTGCCCAGCGTCGCGTAGTCCATGCCACCGCCCGGCGCGATCGGCAGCGGCTTCCAGACGGTGCCGTCCAGACGCTCCAGCTTGCCCTCGTTCATCGGCACCATGCTGGCGGGCGTGCCCGCGTACTCCTCGGTGAAGACCAGCGGCTGGACCGAGGCGTAGGTGCTCTGGCTGGTGTTCTTGAAGGTCACGGAGAAGGACACCGCCGGGCCGTTGTTCGCGATCTGCTGGCCCGTGGCCAGGCCCTCGACGGTGATGCCGACGTCGTTCTGGTTCGGCTTCAGCGCCGGGGCCTGGCGGCCGCTCAGGTCCATGGTGTTCAGGATCGACACCAGGCCGGGCTGGAGGTCGGGCTTGAGTCCGACCGCCGCGAGGAAGACCTGGTCGTTCGGCAGGCCCCAGAGCTGTGCGGTGAAGCTCTCCTTGGCGTTGCAGGAGGCCTGCCACTGGGTCTTGCGGACGGCCCGGCCGGCCACGATGTCCCGGGTGCGCACCGGGGTGCCGACGGTCTTCACCACGTCGTTCGCACCGATCGTGTGCGGGCTGCCCCAGATCGGGCAGTACGGCTGGGTGCCCCAGCCGGACTCCGAGTCGAGGGCCCCGATCGAGGGCCAGTTCCCGTGCTCCACCTCCTCCGCCGTGTTGTAGGCGGTCAGCTGGGCACCGTACGGCGCGCAGTCGCCGAACTTCGCCGTCTGCGGCGATCCGGGGGCCAGCAGGCAGATCGAGTCGCGGCCCGACGCGTCGTCCGGTGCGAGCCGCCAGCCGGCCGGGATCTGGAACTTCACCCCGCGGAAGGTGTACGGGATCGCGGGCGAACCCGGCGTGATGGTGGAGGCCGCGGTCGGGCTGGTGCTCCCGGAGGAGGTCGGGGCCACGACCGCCCCCGGCTCCCCGGTGGCGGTGCCGGTGGCGGTCGGGCTCGGGGTCGGGCCGGGGGTCGGCTCGGTGGTCGGGCTCGGCGACGGGCCGGGGGTCGGCTCGGTGGTCGGGCTCGGGGTGGCGCTCAGGGTCGCGGCCGGGTTGGGCGAGCGGTCCTGGTCGGCCACGGTGTCGGCGCGGAAGTTGAGCAGTCCGAACGCCAGCGCGGCGGCCAGGGCGAACATCGGCACCGCCGCCAGGTACACCGGCCGCAGCCTGCGCACCCGGCGGCTCGGCGGCTCGGCCGGGCGCAGGTCGTGCGCGGTGATCGTCGAGGCCCGGGCGCTCATCGCCTCGCGGAGCAGCTGTTCCATCGGGGACTCGCCCGACCCGGCACCGTCGCCGCCGTCTCGGCGGGGAAGCTTGTCGGTCATCGAACCTTCTCCAGGTGCTTTTCCAGAGCGTCCAGAGCCCGGCTGGCGGTGGACTTCACGGCACCCCGGGACAGCCCCAGGGTCTCGGCTATCTGTGCCTCCGACATGTCGGACCAGTAGCGCAGTACCAGCACCTCACGCTGGCGGGACGTCAGCTCCTGCATGGCCACCAGGACGCGCCGGTGCTCGTCGTTGAGTACGGCGTGGTCCTCGGCCGACGGTGCGTCGGCCTCGTGCGGCGGCACGTACTCGCGCGCGGTCTTGCGCCGGCGCAGCATCGACCGGGCGCCGTTGACCACCGAGGTCCGCAGGTACCCGAGCGCGTTGTCCAGGTCGTCGAGGTTCTCCCCGTGCCGCTGGTAGAGCTGGGTGAACGCCTCCTGCACGACGTCCTCGGCCAGGTCCTGGTGGTCGACCAAGAGGACCGCCATCCGGACCAGGCCGAGCCGATGCGCGTGGTAGAGGTCCGTCAGGGTGGGCCGTTCCTCGACGGGCTTGCGCCCGCCGCGCAGCAGCCGGAACCCCGAGCGGCGCTGCGCCGCCTCCTGTTCCGAACCCCGGCCGGCGACCACCTCGCCGGCCTCCTGCGCGCCGAACAGCAACCCGACCACCCCCGCGAGGGAGAAGCCGCGCCCCCTCGCAGGTCCCGCAACCGGCCCGATGGCCATGGACATGTACGTTCTGCTTTCCCCCGGGACGGCACCCGGTGCGAACCGGGCCCGTCAGGACAAGTGATCAAGGTCGTGATCAGCGGGAATCATGTCAGTACCGTCTCCCGACTGCCCCACCCCCCTTGCTTATGGACGTGCGGGGCCCCCGGGGGTTGCAGGTGGATTCGAAGAAACTGCCGGTGGCGTGAACGGCTACACTCACCGGCATTCCGCCAGCCGTCACCGAGCCCGCGAGGGGATCCCATGGCCGACCACCAGACGTCCGGGCCGGTGGCCGTCACGATCGGACGCCGTCCGGAGCCGGTGCACGACGTCGCCGTGTACGCCTTCGACGGCATGACGCCCTTCGAACTCGGCGTGGTGGTCGAGGTCTTCGGGTTGGCCCGGCCGGAGCTGAGCGGGCTGCTGGCCGCGCCCTGGTACGGGCTCAAGGTCTGCGCCGACCGGCCGGACACCCCGCTGGCCTCGGTCGGCGGCTTCTCGCTGACCGCCCGGCACGGACTGGACGAACTCGCCGCCGCCGACACCGTGGTGGTCCCCGGCGTGCCGAACGCCTTCGGCGGCGAGGTCTCCCCCGGTCTGGTCGCCGCCCTGCGCACCGCGCACGAGCACGGCGCCCGGATCGTCTCGATCTGCTCCGGCGCCTTCGCCCTCGCCGCCGCCGGCCTGCTCGACGGCCGCGAGGCCACCACCCACTGGCGGTACGCCGACCTCCTCCAGCAGCGCCACCCCTCGGTGCGGGTCAACCCGGACGTGCTGTACGTGGACAGCGGCGACGTCCTGACCAGCGCCGGCAGCGCGGCCGGCATCGACCTCTGCCTGCACCTGGTCCGCCGGGACCACGGCGCCAGGGTGGCCAACAGCGTCGCCCGCCGCTTCGTGGTGCCGCCGCACCGGGACGGCGGCCAGGCCCAGTTCATCGAGGCCGCCGTCCGCCCGGTCGAGGAGGAGGACGACGGCATCGCCCGCAGCATGCAGTGGGCGATGGACCAGCTGTCCGCCCCGCTGACCATCTCCCTGCTGGCCCGGGCCGCCCAGATGTCCGACCGCTCCTACCTGCGGCACTTCACCGCCCGCAACGGCACCAGCCCGATGCGCTGGGTCGTCACCCAGCGGATCGCGGCGAGCCTGCCGCTGCTCGAAGCCCCGGGCGGCACGGTGGAGGAGGTCGCCGCCGCCGTCGGCTTCGAGAGTGCCGCGACCTTCCGCCACCACTTCGGCCGGGTGATGCGCACCTCCCCGACGGCCTACCGCCGCAGCTTCGGCCGCGGGGCGGCGTAGGGCGCGACGGCCCGAACCGGCCTCCGGGCACGGCCTCCGGGCACGGCGTCCGGACACGGCGTCCGGACACGGCTAGGGCCGGCACCCCCCGTGCGGGGTACCGGCCCTGGCCGTCGGTGTGTCAGGCCTGGCCGCCGGTGTGGTGGTCCGCGTTGGCGAGGATGGCGTCGTGCAGCCACTGGGCCAGGCCCGGGGCGAGCTGCTCGTAGGTGGCGGTGAAGCGCGGGTCGGCGATGTACATCTGCGCGAGGCCGCGGTGGATCTCGAAGGTGCAGTCGTAGAAGTTGTCGGTGATGTGCCGGCGGTGGGCCTCGGCGAGGTCCATGGCCTCGGTGCCGTCGGCGGGCCGGCCGGCGGTGTGCGCCTCGACCAGACGGGCGTTGAGCTCGTCCATCTCGGTCTTGACCCGCTGCCAGTCGGCCTTGCCGTAGCCGCTGGTCCGGCGCTGGGACTGCGCCCAGGCGCCGGTGTCGCCCCAGCGCTGCTCGGCCTCCTCCTCCCAGTCCTCGCGGTAGGACTCGCCGAAGATCTCGAACTTCTCCTCCGGAGTCAGCCGGATACCCATCTTCTGTGCCTCCATGGCGTGTTCGACGGCCGCGGCCAGGTCCTGGAGGTGCCTGATCCGGTCGCTCAGCAGCTGGTGCTGGCGCCGCAGGTGTTCGCTCGGGATCGCCGAGTCGTCGTCCAGGACGGCCGCGATCTCCTCCAAGGGGAACCCGAGCTCGCGGTAGAACAGGATCCGCTGCAGCCGGTCGAGATCGGCGTCCTGGTACCGGCGGTAGCCGGCCGGGGTGCGGCCCTGGGGGGACAGCAGTCCGATCTCGTCGTAGTGGTGCAGGGTCCGGACGGTGACCTTGGCGGTCTTCGCCACCTCGCCCACCGAGTAGCCGCCGCTGATGCTCATGCGGGTCGCTCCCTTCTTGCTGACCACGACTCTCCCGCCTCCCGTTGCGTGAGGGTCAAGCCCCAGTTTCACGGGCCCCGGCGGCCGCAGGGGTGCGCAGTCCCGTGCGAGTCTCCGAGCGGGCGCGCGCGGGGCGGGTCCGGGTTGGACGAAGCCGCCAATTGCCGGGCCCGGTCGGCGGCCGGGACCATGGCGGCTATGACCACGACCTCTCCGCCCCTGATCCGTCGGCTGGCCGCGGAGGCGGTCGGCACCGCGGCGCTGGCCGCCGTGGTGGTGGGCTCGGGCATCCGGGCGAGCGCGCTCAGCCCGGACGGCGGGGTGCGGTTCCTCGCCAACGTCGGGGCGTCCGCGCTGGCCCTGGTGGTCCTGATCGAGCTGTTCGGCCCGCTCTCCGGCGGGCACTTCAACCCGCTGGTGTCGGCCGCCGACTGGTGGACCGGGCGGCGGTCCGGCGGCGGTCTGACGCTGCGCGAGCTGGGCGGGTACGCGGGCGCGCAGCTGGCGGGCGCGGTCGCCGGGACGGGCCTGGCCAACGCGATGTTCGAGCGGCCCTTCGTCGAGCCCTCCGGGCACGCCCGGGACGGCGCCGCGCTCTGGCTCGCCGAGGCGGTGGCGACCGGGGTGCTGCTGCTGGTGGTGTTCGGCCTGGCGGGCAGCGGGCGCGGGCGGCTGGTGCCGGTGGCGGTGGGCCTGTGGATCGGCGCGGCCTGCTGGGCCACCTCCTCGGGCAGCTTCGCCAACCCGGCGGTGACCCTCGGGCGCTCCCTGACCGACAGCTACACCGGGATCGCGCCCGGCTCCGTCCCGGGCTTCCTGCTGGCCCAGCTGGTCGGCGCGGTGGCCGGCCTGGCCCTGGTCGCCCTGCTGTTCGGCCGTCCCGCCCGGACGACGGCGGTGCCGGACGACGCCCGGGACCTGGTGGCGGGGTAGCGGCGGGACAGGGCGGGGCGGGGGCGGGGCAGGGCGGGGCGGGGCAGCAGCAGACCGGGCGGGGCAGCGGTAGGGCAACGGGTGGGGGTCAGGCGCCCGCGCCGACCAGGGGCCGCTCGCGGCGGCGGGACGTCCGGCCACGACCGCCGCCGCCGTCCGGTCCGGAGCCCCGGCCCGGCCGCCGCGGCCGTTTGGTGGGCCAGAGCAGCACGTACGCCGCCGAGACGATCACGAACGCCAGCCGGACGAAGCCCCGCGCCGAGTCGGACGGGATCAGCAGCGTGCCGCCGTAGAGCGTGGCCAGCGCGATCCAGCTCCACCACGGCACCAGCCGCTTCTGGCCGACCGCGTCCCAGAGCAGCGTGCCGAGCAGGATCGAGGCGGAGTAGTAGGTGTAGACGCTGGGGTCGAGCAGGATCCGGGCGTCGGCGCCCAGCAGCACGACGGCGGGCCAGCGGCCGCGCCAGACCGCGAGACCACCCAGGCCCAGGCCCAGGGCGAACTGGGTGGGGCGGTCCCACCACGGCGTGGTGGGGTCGGTGACCCCGAACCAGCGCAGCGCGGAGGCCGGCTGGTTGGGGATGGTGAACTTGGCGGCGGCCATCGTGTCCAGGTTGCCCAGGTAGAAGGGCAGCCAGGCGACGGCCACCAGCCCGGCGAACCAGAGCGCGGTGCGCAGCCAGGCCGGCCGGGGCAGCGCGAGGATCAGCGGGGCGAAGGCCAGTGCCCAGGGCTTGGAGTCCACCGCCAGCGCCAGGTGGACGGCCACCATGGTGGACCGGCCCCGGCTGAGCGCGTGGGCGGCGAGGGTGGTGAAGAACAGCGCCAGCACGTCGTCCAGGTGCGCGAAGCGGACCGAGACCTCCACCCACATCGGGATGAACGCCAGCCCGGCGACCAGCAGCCGCTGCTGGAGCCGGCGGTGGTTGGTCCCGGTGCCCAGGTAGTACCAGGCGGCGGTGCGGCCGACCAGGACCAGCATCACCAGGCCGAGGCCGGACATCGTCGCCTCGGCCAGGATCTGGCCGGTGTGGGCGGGGAAGGGATCGAACAGGCGGGCGACGGCCAGGCTGATCGGGCCGATCTGCAGCTCGGGGTGGTGGGCGTAGAGCGAGAGCCCGCCGTCGGCCTGGCCGCTGAACAGCAGTTCCTCACCCTGGCGCAGATAGTGCCAGGAGAAGCCGCCGCTGGGCTCGACCAGCAGGAACCAGAGCACCGTCCAGGCGACCAGCAGCACGTGGTGTCTGCGGACCGGAGTGCCCGCGATCCGCCCCGTGGCGGCCTCGTAGTCGGTCGTACCCCGTGCCGAACGTGCTCCCCGCACCTGTGCGCCTCTTCCCGGCCGTTCCGCCCCCCTCCGGCCGGTCATCCTAAGCGATCGGGGGGAACGCGACGCGCCCCCCGAAGGTCCGTGACCGGACCTTCGGGGGGCGCGTGGCGGTGCTGGGCCGCGCTCGGCACTGCTCAGCGGTACTGCGCCCGGCTCAGCCGTGCTGATCCGGGCTCAGCCCCGTGCCCGGCGGTACTGCTCCGGAGTGCGGTGCTCCGGGCTCAGCCGTGCTGGGCGGACTTGCGGCGGCGCAGCACCACGAGGGTGCCGACACCGGCGGCCAGCACCGCGGCGCCCGCGGCGGCGATGGTGGTGGTGTTGTCACCGCCACCGGTCTGGGCCAGGTCCTTGCCCGCGTTGTCGGCGGCGGCCTTCGCCTTGGTGACGGCGGCCGGGACGAGCTTCGGCGCGGGGACGGTCGGCACGGCCACCGGGAAGTCGATCGGCTGCTGGACGTCGCTGCTGCTCACGGCCGGGGCCGGGGCGGAGCTGGAGGCGGACGCGCTCGGCGAGGTGCTGGCCGAGGGCGAGGCCGGGCCCGAGGTCACCGGGGTGGTCGGCGTGGTCGGGGCGGTCGGCTCCGTGCTGGCGGTCGGCGAGGCCGGGGCGCTGCTGGTGACCGTCGCGGAGGGCGAGGCGGTGGTGGTCGCGGTCGCCGTGGCGGAGGGCGAGGTGGACGCGGACGGCGACGTGGACGCGGTCGGCGACGTGGTCGGGGTCACGGTGGCGCTCGGCGAGGTGGTGGCGCTCGGCGAGTGGGAGGCCGTCGGGCTCGGCTTCGAGGTCGTCGGCTTCGTGGTGGTGGGCTTCGTGGTCGGGCTCGGCTTGCCTCCGCCGGCCTTGATGGTGAAGCCCGCGCCGCGGATCCCGTCGCAGCTGAAGTGGCCGTTGTCCACGGCCTCGTGGCTCTGGTCGTCGAGCTGCGCGGAGAAGACCACCGGCACGACGCCGGCCTTGCCGAGCGGGGCGCCCGCGGTGAAGGAGACCCGGACCTTGATGACGATGTTCTTGCCGCGGTTGATGCCGAGCAGGGCGTCGTCCGCGACGTTGCCGTCCGGGCTGACGCCGCCGAGCAGGGTCAGCACCGCGTCGTCGTCGTCATCCCCGCCGCCGGGCGCGACCGAGCCGGTCAGCCACTGGCCGCCGGGCAGCTGGTACTCGACCTTGAGGTCGCCCGCCTCCAGGCTGCCCTCGCGGTTCTTGAACTTGAGCAGCGGGATGAAGACGAAGTCGTGCTTGGTGGAGTTGTCGATCTTGAACGTGAACTCGCGGGCGTCGCCTCCGGCTATGAAGGTGTCCGGCACGCCGCGCACGGACAGGTCGAGGTCCTGGCGCGCGGACTTGTCGGCCTGCGGCGCGACCGCGGCGGACGGGGAACCGGTGGTGCCGACGGCCAGGGCGCCCTGGGCGCCGGCCAGCACCAGGGAGGACGCGAGCGCTGCGGTGCCGGCGAAGGCGAGACTGCGACGGATGGTCATGGACAAGGGAGACCTCACGTGAGTGTCCGGGCGCGGCCCGGGAACGCGGCAGGGGCGGGGCTGTCCGGACAGCGATCCCCCCGCGGAAGCTGAAAGTCCGACGGAGACTACCGAACGATCCGGCCACTTTGGAAGGCGGGTGGCACTCTGTGCGCAAGCCCCCCGCGCGCGATGTCCGTTTGGCCCAACTCCGTCACTTGCCAGGGCTTTTGCACCTGACCGGCGGGTAACCCAGGAGTGACCGGTACACGTCCGGAGGGTCGGATCGACCGGCCCTCCGGTGGCGTGAAATCGACGGTGTACCGACGGACTTCGGCCGCGGGCGCCTGCGCGGACCCGGCCGTCGCAGGCCCGACCTGCGACGGCACCGCCTACCGCGACGGCTCGGCCCACGACGGCTCAGCCCGCGAAGAAGGACTTGGCGGCCAGCAGCGCCGCCTCGTCGTGGAGCACATCGCCCGGCCTGGTCCCGTTGCCCAGCAGTACGCCGCCCCAGCGCATCCCGAGGTAGTCGGCGCAGAGCCGCAGCGTGCCGACCAGCGGCTCGGCGTTGGACCGCTCGGTGGCCAGGGCGGTGACGCCCCAGAGGGTGCCGCCGGCCATCCGGGCACGGAAGTCCGCGCCGGGCACCCGCAGCCAGGCCGACCAGTGGTCGAGGTAGAGCTTGGCGCTGGCCGGCACCGAGTACCAGTACAGCGGGGCCACGAACACCAGGTCGGTGGCGGCGAGCGTGGCGTCCAGCAGGGTGCGCTCGTGGCCGACGGGGTCGCCGTAGCCGGCCCCACCGGTGTGCCGGCGGTCCTCGAACGGCGCGAGCGGCAGCTCGTCGAGCCGCAGCCACCGCTGCTCGGCCCCGGCGGGCAGGCTCGCCTCCGCCGCCAGCCGGGCGAGCTGCTCGGAGTTCCCGTCGGTCCGCGCACTGGCGTTGAGGAAGAGGAAACGGCGCGGCTCGGCTGCCGCCGCGCCGGTGGCGGCTGTGGACAGGTCGGACATCAGGACTCCCCGTGGACGGCGCTGACAAAGGGTCCGCGCCGACGACTCCCGGGCCCGGACCACCCGTACAAGCTCTGGCCGCCCTACCTGTGTTCCCCGGCGGACGCCCGGCCGGTGCTACTCGGGGAGCCCCGCGCGGCGGCGGGCGACGGCCGCGACGGCCACCCAGTCCTGGTCCGCGTCCCCGTGCGCCAACGCGTCCAGGAAGGCGTCGCGCAGCACGCTGCCGAAGGGCAGCGGGACGTGGGCGGCGGCCCCGGCGCCGAGTGCGAGGTCGACGTCCTTCAGCCCGAGCGGCAGCCGGAAGCCGGCCGGTCGGTAGCGGCGTTCGGCGACCATCGAGCCGTAGCCGGTGTAGATCGGCCCGGGGAAGAGCGTGCCGGTGAGCATCTCGACCAGGTCGGTCGGGCGGACGCCGTTGGCCTCGGCCAGGCTGCACGCCTCGGCCATCGACTCGATCGCACAGGCGATCAGGAAGTTGGCACTGATCTTGGCGGTGTTGGCCTGGCGCGGGCTCGCCCCGAAGTACCAGGTGTGCCGGCCCATCGCGGCGAACAGCGGCTCGACCCGGGCGAGCAGCCCCTCCTCGCCCGCGGCGAGGATGTTCAGCTCGCCGGCCTCGGCCACCGGGGGACGGCCGAGGACGGGCGCGGCGACGTAGCCGATGCCGTGCTCGGCGTGCAGGGCCTCGGCGCGCTCGGCGAGCGCCACCGAGACCGTCGCCATGTTGACGTGTACCGCGGCCCCGGCGCCGGCCAGCAGGGCCGGGTCGAGCAGCAGCCGTTCCACGGCCTCGTCGTTGGCGAGCATGGAGACGACCGTCTCGGCGGCGAACGCGTCCGCCGGCGAGTCGGCAGCCTCGGCGCCCAGGGCCACCAGGGCGGCGACCGGCTCGGGCGAGCGGTTCCAGACCCGGACGTGATGGCCGGCCCGCAGCAGGCTGGCGGCCATGCCCCGGCCCATCGCGCCGAGGCCGACGAACCCCACCGTGCTGTCGGTCATCGCACCCTCCCACTGCCGCCCCGCCGGGCCGACCGTACGGCCACGACGCATCCGACTGTACGTCAGCCCGCCGAGGTCGGAAGGCGTTCGAAGGGCAGCCGGAATCCGGCTGAAGGCGGGCGGCCCGGCTCTGGGGTCCGTCTTCGGAGACGGACCCTAGGCGCTGCGGGCGAACGCGCGCCGGGACGCCCGGGCCGGGCCGGCCTCCAGCTCGGCGAGCACCCGGCCGCGCAGCAGTTCGTACTGGGCCTGGAGCCGGCCCGGACGCTGCGGGCGGGCGACCGGACGGCCGGGGCCGACCAGCTCGTCCGGGCCGAACTGCTCGCGGGTGAGGTCGATCTCGACGCCCGTCGCGAACCGGTTCCACCAGTGCAGGTCGGTGCGGACCCCGCCGACGTGCACCTCGCCCATCATCAGCTCGCCGCCGAGCAGGTCGTGCACGACCATCGCCGTCACCCCGCACTGGCCGCGGGCCGGATTGTCGGGACGCCAGTGGGCCAGGTCCTCGGGCGCACAGGTGTCGACACCCCAGGAGGAGCGGATCGCACGTTCGATGTCGTTGAGGGTCCACGCCGTCATACCGGGAAGCCTGCCACGGGCCACTGACACCGGCACCGGCTTTTCAATGAGCCACCCCGTGTTCTGCGCTGACCTTCTCAATCTTCACCCGTACGAGGAGCTCGCCCGGGACGCCGTTGCGCGCGCCGTACTGCTCGGCCAGGTCCTCGCCCATGTAGCGGGCGGCTATCCGGGCCGCCCACGCGCGGACCTCGGGGAGGTCGTCGCTGAGCGTGGCGGTGCCCTGGACGAGGACGTAGGAGAACGGCGGCCGCTCGTCGTCCACGCAGAGCATCACCCGGCCGTCGCGGGCCAGGGTGCGGCCCTTGACGGTGGCGGCACCGGTGTTGAAGAGGATCTCGTCGCCGTCCAGCAGGTACCAGACCGGGGCGACGTGCGGGCGTCCGTCGACGCGGGTGGTGGCGATCTTGGCAGTGCGGGTGCCGGCGGCGAGGAACGCGCGCCACTCGGGCTCGGTCATGTGTGCCATGGGCCCATCCTGGCCGTCGCGGCGGCCCGGCGCGAGGGCGGTCCGCGGCGGCGGCCGGGACAGCGCCCCGCGCCCGGCCTCAGACAACTGCCGGACGGCCGCGGGACAACCGGGTGCGACCGGGTGCGACCAGGTGCGACCGGGACGGTCGGGGGCCCGTCCCGGTCGCACGCCGGCGCCCGGCCGGCGGCGGCTACTTGCCGAGCGCCGCGACGCCCGCCTGGGCGAACTGCTCGTCCAGGTCGCCGCTGGGCGCGCCCGCGACGCCGATGGCCGCGACCGGCGCACCCTTGGCCTGCACCGGCGCGCCCCCGGCCAGGAACAGGGTGCCCGGGATGTCCTTGAGGTTCGGCGCCTGCGCCAGGCGCTTGGCCAGCTCGGAGGTCGGCGCGTTCCAGGAGACGGCGGTGAACGCCTTGCGCTCGGCGGACTCCGGCGACTGCGGGCCTGCGCCGTCGCCCTTGAGCAGGACCCGGGTGATGCCGTCCCGGTCGACGACCGCGACCGAGACGTGCTGGCCGGCCTTGGTGGCCGCGTCCAGGGTGGCCTGGGCGGCCTTGGTGGCGGCCTCGATGGTCAGGCCGGTGGTCTGGGTGAGGTTCCGGTTCTGGGTGTCCGCCTTCACCGCGGAGGCGGCGGCCGGGGTCTCGGCGGTGTCGGCGCTGGCCGAGACGGCGCCGACGGTGGCGGCGGCCAGTGCGGCGACGGCGACGGTACCGGTCAGCACCCGGGTACGCACGGCGGTCTTCTTCATGGTCCAGCTCCTCGGAAGGTCGGTCGGGCCTGGTCGGGCCCGGCTGCTCTGCTTTCGATCCTCCGGCCGGCACCCCGCCCGGCACATCAACGGTCCGGCGCGGGCTCGCAGGCATGATGGACGACAGGACCGTCAACCGATCGGCTGATGCGCGCGGGGGCCGGACGGGCCACCATCGAGGGATCGGCCCAGGTCGGCGCGGTGCGCGGCCGGGCCCGTCGGCCGTGCGCGGCCCACCCGTCCTACCCGTCCCGGGCGGTCCGGCGCCGGTGGCGCCCGGCCCCGGGAGGCGCGGCACCCCAGGAAGGAGCACCCCGTGGAGCAGCCCCGCCCCGCCGTCGGCGAGGACGCGACCGGCCAGGGTGCGACCGGCCGGGGCGCCGACGGCCAAGGCGCCGACGGCCAGGACGCCGGGGACCGCGACGCGGGCCGGCTGGCCGTCCTGCTCGACTCCGCCTTCCTGCTGCTGCTCGCCACCTCGCTCAGCCGCTACCTCACCCACCACGCCGACAATCCGCAGGTCCCCTGGGTCCTCGGGCTGAGCCTCGCCCTGGCCGTCGCCCAGCCGGTCGGCTCCTGGCTCGCGCACCGCCGCCCGGTCGCCCCGGGGCACCGCCGCCGGCTCTGGCCGCTGGCCGTGGTGGTCTCGCTCTGGGTGGTCCTCGTCCTGCTCGCGCCGAGCTTCGCGTGGTGCGCCGTCCCGCTCGTCTACACGGCGCTGCGCACGCTGCCCGCGCGGACGGCGATCCCCCTGGTGGCCGCGCTCACCCTGCTGGTGGTGGTCGGTGAGATCCGGCTGCCGGGCGGGGTGGACGCCAACCTGGTGCTGCTGCCGCCCGCAGTGGCGGCGCTGGCCACCGCCGTCTTCCTGTACATGGAACGGCAGGCCGAGCGGCAGCGCGTCCTGATCGCCGACCTGGTCCGCACCCGGCGCGAACTCGCCGCCACCGAACGGCGGGAGGGCACCCTCGCCGAACGCGAGCGGCTCGCGATGGAGATCCACGACACACTCGCCCAGGGGCTCTCCAGCCAGCAGATGCTGCTCCAGGCCGCCGACCGCACCTGGGAGTCCGATCCGGCGACCGCCCGCTCCCACGTCCGCACCGCCGCCGAGGTGGCGGCCCGGAACCTGGCCGAGGCCCGCCGGTTCGTCCATGACCTCGCACCGGCCGAGCTCGCCGACGGCCGCACCCTGGACCAGGCCCTGCGGGCGCTCGCCGAGCGGGAGTCCGCCGAGAGCGGGCTGCCGGTCCGCTTCCTGCTGGACGGCGCCCCGGTGCCGCTGCCGGCCGCCGCGCAGTCCGCGCTGCTGCGGATCGCCCAGGGCGCGCTGGCCAACGTCCGGGAGCACGCCGGGGCGTCGGCCGCCGCGCTGACGCTGTCCTTCCTCGGCGACCAGGCCGTGCTGGACATCGCCGACGACGGGCGGGGTTTCGGCCCGGCCACCACCGACGCCGGGCCCGGTACCGACCGGTCGGCCGAAGGTCCCGGCGCCGACGGTCCCGGAGCCGGTGCCGGTGCCGACGCTCCCGGTCCCGGCGCCGACGGCCGGGGCCACGGTCTGCCCGCGATGCGGGCCCGGCTGCGCCAGCTCGGCGGCACCCTGACGGTCGAGAGCAGCCCCGGCGAGGGCACCGTCGTCTCCGCCGCGATCCCCCTGGAGGTCCGATGAACGCCGCCGCCCCGACGCCCCCCGCGCCCGTGCGCCTGCTGGTCTGCGACGACCACGCCGTCGTCCGGGCCGGCCTGCTGGCCCTGCTGGCCAGCGCCGGCGACATCGAGGTGGTCGGCGAGGCGAGCAGCGGGGAGGAGGCCGTCTCGCTGGCCGCCCGGCTGGCCCCGCAGGTCGTCCTGATGGACCTCCAGCTCGGCGAGGGCATCGACGGGGTGGAGGCCACCCGGCGGATCACCGCCGGGCCGAACGCCCCGCACGTCCTGGTGCTCACCACGTACGACACCGACGCCGACATCACCCGGGCGATCGGTGCGGGCGCCACCGGCTACCTGCTGAAGGCCGAGCGGCCGGAGGAGCTGTTCGCCGCGGTGCACGCCGCCGCGCAGGGCCGGACGGTGCTCTCCCCGCCGGTCGCCTCCCGGGTGATGGCCCAGATGCGGGCGCCCGCGCCGCAGCTCACCGAGCGCGAGCAGGAGATCCTCGCCCAGCTGGCGCAGGGCCTCGGCAACCGGGAGATCGCCCGCGCGCTGTTCATCAGCGAGGCGACGGTGAAGACCCACCTGGGCCGGATCTACGACAAGTTGGGCGTCGACACCCGGGCCGGCGCGGTGGCCGTCGCCAAGGAGCGCCGGCTGCTGCGCTGAGCAGTCACCGGCTGACGCTCGGTAGCGCCCGGCGGGCGGAATGTCGGATTCCGGACCATCGCACACCCGGCACGACACCGATCCGGCCGGGCAGGTCCGCCCCCGGCGCCGCCCGCCGCACCGGAACGGGCGATCCGGGGCTCCGGCCGGGGCCATTGAGACGTATACGAATGACTACGCCCACACAAGGGCCGTTCTGCCCAACCCCGATGACCGGACGTCATCCGGCCATGCCCCGACCGGACCTCCTGTGTGAAGTTGTGGATATTTCGTGGATCTCAGCATTGACAAACCAACCACTCGGTTTGTTAGCGTGAGATCAACGACGCCCCCGGTGGTGGGGCTCGCCGAGGTCCGTGCGGACCGCCCTCGCCGGAGGGTGCGCCAGGGGGGTGCGGCGAGAGCCAGGGGAGTCGGGGGGAGCGGCGCGCCAGGGCCGTGCGACGAGGCGGCGCGGAGCGTGTCCGGGGGGACTCGCTCCGCGTCATCTCCCGCTTTCCGCCCTCCCGTTCGACAGGACGGGACGGGACAGGACGGCGCAGGACAGGGCAGGGCGGACCAGGCCTCACCGGCCGGGCTTCACGGACCGGGGCAGGCCGGCTTCCACAGGCCGGACTTCACCGGCCAGGTCGGGCCGCGCCCCGCGGAGCGCGGCCAGGACCCGTCCAGCCGGGTCTAGTCGAGCGCGGTCCAGAACGGACAGCGCACCTCCGGCACCGGCGCGGCGTCGACACCGCCTCCCGGCGCCTCGGGCACCCCCGGGACACCGGGTGTGCCCAGCGGGTACGGCAGCTGCTCCGAGTGGAGGACCCCCGGCGAGGCCGCCGTCAGCCAGGCGTTCCCCCACGGGCCGAATCCCAGCGCGAGCCGGTAGCCGCTGCGGGTGACGGCACTGACCCCCGGCGGCCCCGCCGCCACCGTGACCACCACCCGGCCGCGCCGCCGCCAGTGCTGCTCCACCGTGCCCAGCAGCGCCCGCCGACGGGCCGCCGAGATGATCGTCGTGATGTGCCGGCTGCGGGTCACGTACCAGTGCACGTCGCCGTCGCCCGGACCGGCTCCGGGCGCGGGCAGCCGGGCCCCCGCTCCGGGCACCCCGTACCGCCAGGCCAGCGCCGGCCGGATGGCACCGAGGGTGTCCCGCAGCAGCCGCTCGCAGTGCTCCGCCGCGTCCGCCTGGTCGGCGGGCGCCTCCCGGACGCCGATCGGCCCCGCCGGTTCGCCCGGGTGCTGCTGCCAGACCTGCACACAGTCCTCCGCGACTCGTCCCGGCGCCCGGACCGGCCGGGCCGGGGTTCCGTTTCCCCTTGGACGGCTCGCCACCCCGCCACGGTTCCACCCGACCTGACGGCGTGTCCGCTCGCCGCCCCCACCGTACGCCGCGCCCTCCCCCGCCGTACGCCGAGCCCCGCCACACCGCCCGCCGTGGGTAAACTGCACCGAGTAGTGCACCTTTGTCGAAGGAGAGACGCCCGATGACCCCAGGGAACCCAGCGCCCCCCGCGGGCTCGCGCCGGATGCCGGAGAAGCGGCAGGCCATCGCCCGCGCGGCGAGCACGGTGTTCGGCCGCGAGGGCTACACGCGGGCGAGCGTGGACGCGATCGCCGCCGAGGCCGGCGTGTCCAAGCGCACCATCTACAACCACTTCGGCGACAAGGAGAAGCTGTTCCTCTCCGTCGCCCTGGAGACCGCCGGCGAGCTCACCGAGATCATCGCGGGCCTGGCCGACCGACACCTGCACAAGATCGTCGACCTGGAGGCCGACCTCACCGCCTTCGCCGTCGACCGGGCCAGGGCCGTGATCGCGGCGGGCGACCACTACGCACTGGGCCGCACCATCCGCGCCGAGGCGGGCAACATCCCGCCCGACGTCCTCGGCGCCTGGCTGGACGCCGGCCCGCTCGCCTCCCACCGGGACATCACCGCGCACTTCGACCGGCTGGCCGGACAGGGGCTGCTGCACTTCGACGAGCCGGAGCAGGACGCCGCACTGGCCGCGACCCAGTTCACCCTGCTGACCTTCAGCGGCGCCGCCGACCGCACCTTCTACGGCGCGGTCCCGATCCCGGAGGCCGAGCTGGCCTCCGGCGTCACCAACGGCGTCCGCGCGTTCCTGCGCCTCTACGGCTGATCCCGACCACCCCGCCAGGGCCGGACCCCGCACCCGGGGGCCGGCCCTGACGCGTACCCCCGCTCGATCACCCCCCGAAAGTGCACTGCACGGTGTAGTTGATCCCATGCCCTACACCGTGTAGTTTACTTTCTTGTCAGCCCGCACCGCCGGACCGGCAGACCGGACACCCACCCCGCAAGCAAGGAGCCCAGCCATGCCCAACGTCACCGTCGGCACCGCCCGCATCCCGTACCGCGTCGTCGGCGAGGGCCCCGACACCCTGCTCCTCGTCCACGGCACCGGCCCGGGCTCCGGCATGTGGGACCACCTGCTGGACGGCTTCACCGACCGCTACACCGTGCTGCTCCCCGAGCTGTCCGGCAGCGAGAGCGCCGAGGACGACGGCGCCGAACTGACCGTCGAGATCCTCGCCGCCCAGGTCAACGCGGTGATCGAGGACGCCGGCCGGGGCCCGGTCGACCTCGTCGGCTTCTCGCTCGGCGCGGTCGTCGCCACCGCCGCCGCGGCCCGGCGGCCCGAGCAGGTCCGCCGGCTGGTCGCCGCCGCCGGGTGGGCCAACGCCGACGACGAGTACCTGCGCAACATGATGACCGTCTGGCTGGCGATCGCCGACGACGAGGCCGCGTTCGGCCGCTACGCCACGCTCACCGCCTTCAGCCGGGGCTTCCTCAACGGGATCGGACGGGAGGCCGTCGAGGCCAACGCCGCGTTCATGCGGCCGGCCCCCGGCACCCTGCGGCACATCGCGCTCAACCTGAGCCTGGACATCACCGGGCTGCTGCCCCGCGTCCAGGCCCCGACCCTGGTGATCGGCTGCGCCCAGGACGCCACCATCCCGGTGGAGAACGCCCGCCTGCTGCACGCCGGCATCCCCGGCAGCGAGTACGCCGAGTTCGACACCGGCCACGTCGTGGTCTTCGAGCAGGCGGAGGCCTTCACCCGGAAGGTCCGCGACTTCCTGGCGGCGGCCTGAGCCGCCGGTGGTCCCGGCCGCCCCGGACACCCCCGCCGACCGCCCCGGACGCTCCGGACACCTCGCCCGTGGCCCGCCGGCCCGCCCTCGGAGCACACCGCCCCCGCGCTGGCAAGACCCGCACCAGAACGTCCGATTACCGACGTCGACCGGAATACGAATTGACTCCACGTCAGCTTACGGGGAGAGACTGCCCCGACCCCATGATTCGTCCGCAAACGGCAAGGAGACACCCGTGCGCATACTCTTCACCGGCCCGGCCGCCGCCGGCCACCTGTTCCCGATGGTGCCGACCGCCCAGGCGCTGCGCGCCGCCGGCCACGAGGTGCTGTTCGCGGGAGGGCAGCCGCTGGACCAGCTCCGCACCGCCGGCTTCCCGGTCACCGAGGTCGGGGACGGCCGCACCATCCGCGAGGTGTTCGAGCAGTCCACCGGGGGCAAGATCCGCTACGTCAACCCCGACCTGACGCAGGACGAGATCCTCGACGGGGCGGCCGTCGCCTTCGCCGCGGCCTCCCGCCCCACGGTGGACGGCCTGCTCTCCGCCGCCACCGGCTGGGGCGCCGACCTGCTGATCTACGACTCCTTCCAGGGCGCTGCGCCGCTGGTGGCGGCCAAGCTCAAGCTCCCCTCGGCGATCCAGAACTTCGGCGTCACCCCCGGCCGCGGCATGGTGACCCGCCTCGCGTCCAACCTCACCGACCTCTACGAGCAGCACGGCGTGGCCGGACCGGCCGAGTCGCTCCCGATCAACGTCGTCCCGGCCGAACTCGGCGGCGACGCGGACGGCCTGCGGATGCGCTACATCCCCTACAACGGCGGCGGACTCGTCCCCGCGGACCTCCTGCACCGCGGCACCCGCCCGCGCGTCGCCGTCACCCTGGGCACCGTGCTCACCCAGATGGACGGCGTCCGCGCCATCGTCCGCCTGATCGAGGCCGCGGCCTCGGTGGACGCCGAGTTCCTGCTCGCGGTCGGCGACGCCGACCTCACCCCGCTCGGCACCCTGCCCGCCAACGTCCGACCGCTCCCCTGGGTCCCGCTGGCCGAGCTGCTGGGCACCTGCGACGCGCTGATCCACCACGGCGGCGCCGGCACCATGCTCACCGCCCTCCAGGCCGGTCTGCCCCAGCTGCTCCTCCCCCAGGGCGCCGACCACTTCGTCAACGCCGACGCCCTCACCACCGCCGGCTCCGCCCTGCAGGCCACCTCCGACGCGGTCGACAGCGCGCTGCTCACCCGCCTGTTCACCGACCCGGCCCTCCGCACGGCCGCCACCCGCCTCCAGGCCGAGAACGCCGCCCTCCCCTCCCCCGCGGCCCTCGTCCCCACCTTCGAAGCCCTGGTCACCGCACCCCGCTGACCGGCCGGACGACGCCGAAGCCGCAGGCCCTTTGACCTGCGGCTTCGCCGTGCGGAGCGGGCCGCGGGAGCCGAACCCCCGCCGGCGTCGGAGAGCCCCGGCAGCGGCCGGCCGCGGGCCGGGTGGGCGGCGGGCCGTCCCTTGCCTGACGCATTGGTCTAGTCCAAACTGATCGTCTTCGAAGCCTCTGCAGAGTCGGCCGCGCACGGCCCGCAGCGCCACCGCCGGTCGTGACCGACAGGTCGCGGTCGCCGGACAAGCGGTCGTCGGACGAGCGGTCGCCGGATGAGGGGGATGCCATGGCGGAGCGGACGTCGGCCACGGGGCTTCCCCGGGGAGGTCCGACCGGCGGGCCCGACCCGTTCGGCCCGCCGCTCCAGGCGTTCCGCAGACGCGCCGGGCTGAGCCAGGAGGCGGCCGCGGCACGGGCCGGGATCAGCACCAGGGCGCTGCGCGACATCGAGCACGGCCGGGTCCGGCAGCCCCGGTTGCGCACCCTGCAGCGCCTGGCCGAGGCGCTGGAGCTGACCGGCGGCGAGCTGGCGGAGCTGCTGGCCGCCGCCCGCACCGGGCCACCGCGCGGCGCCGGCCGGCCGCGTCTGCTGATCCTCGGCCCGCTCGCCCTCCAGCGCGGCCAGAGCCCCGTCCCGGTCACCAGTCCGATGCTGCGCCGCCTGCTCGGGCTGCTGGCGCTCAGGCACCCCGAGCCCGCCCCCCTGCAGGAGATCACCGACACCCTCTGGCCGTCCGGGCCGCCCTGCTCCCACCAGAGCCTGATCCACACCTACGTCAGCCAGGTCCGCCGACTGCTGGAACCGGACGTCCTGCGGACCGCCCCGGCGCCGACCGTCGTCCGGACGCCCACCGGCTACCTGCTGGAGGCGGCCCGGAACCAGATCGACCTCGGCCACTTCGACGAGCTGCTGGCCCAGGCGAAGCGCCTGCACCGGGCGCCGGACCAGGGGGCCGCGTACGCGTCGCTGACGCAGGCCCTGCAGTGGTGGCGGGGTCCGGTGCTCGCCGACGCGGACCTGGTGCTGCGCCAGCACCCGGCCGCGGTGGCGGCCAACGAGCGACGGGTCAAGGCGGTGCTGCTGCACGCCGACACGGCACTCCTGCTGCGCCGCCCCGAGGAGGCCGTCCCGGTGCTGTGGGACATGGTGAACACCGAGCCGCTGCACGAGGGTCTGCACGCCCGGCTGATCCTCACCCTCGCCGGCTGCGGGGAACAGGCCGCCGCGCTCAACGTGTTCGGCCGCCTGCGCGACCGGCTCGACGAGGAACTGGGCATCGCGCCCGGCGCGGAGGTCCGCGACGCCCACCTGCGGGTACTGCGCCGACAACTGCCCGTCCCACAGCGCCCCGACCAACTCGCGCCGGACGAACGCACGGTGAGCCCCGACCGACCCGCACCGGCCGACCGACCCGCGCCCACCGGCCCGCTCCCGGCGCAACTGCCCGCCAGGTCCGGCTCCCACGTCGGGCGGAGCCGGCAGCTGACGGAGCTGGACGCCCTCGTCTCGCCCGACCCGGCGCGGCGCCCGCAGGTGGTGGCGGTGGTCGGCGCGCCCGGGGTCGGCAAGACCGCCCTCGCCACGCACTGGGCGCACGCCCGGCGCGAACACTTCAGGGACGGACAGCTGTTCGTCGACCTGCGCGGCCGTTCCCGGCTTCCGACGCTGCGCCCCGGCGACGTCCTCGCCCAGTTCCTCCGGGCCCTGGGCACTCCGCCCGACCGGCTGCCCGCGGACGAGGACGAGGCCGCGGCGCTGTACCGCACGCTGCTCGCCGACAAGCGGATGCTGATCGTGCTGGACGACGCCCGCGACGCCGAACAGGTCAGGCCGCTCATCCCGGGCGCCCCGGGCTGCGCGGTGGTGGTCACCAGCCGCAGCCGGCTCGCCGGGCTGGTCGCGAGCGACGGCGCCCGCCGGCTCGGCCTGGACGTGCTCGACCCGGACGAGGCCCGCCAGTTGCTGGGCGGCACGATCGGCGAGTGCCGGGTCGCGGCCGAGGAGGAGGCGGCCCGCCGACTCGTGGAGTTGTGCGGCGGCCTGCCGCTGGCCATCCGGATCGCCGGTGCCAACCTGGTGGCCGGCAATGCCGGAATCGCCGACCACTGCGCCGAGTTGGCGAGCGGCGACCTGCTCAGCCGGCTGCACGTCGAGGGGGACCGCCGCTCGGCGGTGCGGGCCGCCTTCGACCTCTCCTACCGCGCGCTCCCGGCCGCGGCCCAGCGGATGTTCCGGCTCCTCAGCCTGATGCCCGGCCCGGACCTCGCCGTGGACGGTGCCGCGGCGCTGGCAGGCTCGCCCCGGGCCGAAGCGGCCGCGCTCCTGGTGAGCCTGGCGGACGCCCATCTGGTGCAGGAACGGACGGCCGGCCGGTTCGGCCTGCACGACCTGCTGCGCTCCTACGCCCGCGAGCTGGTCGGCCGGGAGGAGGCGCACACCGGTCGGCAGCGGCTCTTCGACTGGTACCTGCACCACACCGACGCGGCGGCGCGACTGCTCTACCCGGCGGAGCCGGCCGCGGACCGGTCCGCGGCGACGACGCCCCCGGCCTCCCCGGCCGCCCCGGCCGCCCCGGGCACTCCCGCCGCCCCGGTCATCTCGGACCACGGCCAGGCCGCGAAGTGGCTGGACAGCGAGCGGGAGAACCTGGCGGGCGCCGTCCTACAGGCGTCCGGCGCCGGCTTCACCGCCGTCGCCTGGCGGCTGGCGGAGAGCCTGCACGGCTACCTCGCGGCGGGGATGTACACCGGCGACTGCCTCAGGGTCGCGACCGCCAGCCTGTTCGCCGCCGTCGCCGACGGCGAACTGCGGGCCCAGGCCGCCGCCCAGTTGCGGCGCGCCGAATGCCACGGGGTACTGGCGAACGACGCGCAGGCCCTGGACCTGGTCGGCAGGGCGCTGGAGCTCGCACAGCAGGCCGGCTGGCTCGACGGCCAGGCGCTGGCGCTGCGCCGCATCGGCGCCGCGCACCTGGGCACCGGCGCCGTCCGGCCGGCCTACGACCACCTCTCCCAGGCCCACGAACTCACCCGGCGCGGCAGCGGGGCGGGAACCGCGGACGACCTCACCGACCTCGGGCTGGTCTGCTGGAAGCTCGGGCGGCTGCACGAGGCCGCCGAGCACTTCTCGCACGCGGCCCGGCTCTCCCACGACCTCAACTCGGCCGGCGCGGAGGCGAAATCACGGAACGGACTGGGGATCGCCCACCGTGCGCTGGGCCGCCCCGGGGACGCGATCCGGGTGCTCGGCGAGGCCCTGCCGATCCACCTGCGGAACGGCGACAAGCACGGCGAGGCGCAGGCGCTGAGCTGCCTCTCGGGCGCGTACACCGACCTGGGCGACCACTCCACCGGACGGCGGCTGGCCCACACAGCGCTCGCCGCTGCGCAGGCGCTGCGCGACCGCGGGCCGGAGGCCGACGCCCTCCTGGCGCTGGGCGCCGCGCAGGAGCGGGCGCAGGAGCCGACCGAGGCGGCCGACAGCTACCGGGCGGCGCTCCACCTCGCCGAGGTCGTGAACGACCGCTTCCCGCAGGCCGCCGCGCTCGCCGGGCTCGCGACGGTCCAGGCCTGCCTGGAGCCGCGGGCCGCCCTGCGCACCGCGGAGCGCGCCGTCGCGCTCTCCCGCGAGGCGGAGTTCCGGATGCTCGAAGGCTGCGCGCTCAACGCCCTGGCCTGCGTACGGATCCGGCTGGGCGAGTCGCGGACCGCCCTGGAGATCGGGCGCGACGCGCTCGCCGTGCACCGCGAGACCGGGCACCGACCGGGCGAGGCGCGCAGCCTGCTGGCGCTCGGCTACGCGCAGTCGGCCCTCGGCGCGCCGGGCAGGGCGTTCGGGCACCGGCGCGAGGCGCTGCGGCTCTCCCGGGCGATGGGCGGCGCCCGGATCCGCTGAGCACCGGCCCGGTCCGGCCGGCCCCGGCGGCAGGACAACTGTCCCGGCAGTCCCGCCAGTTCTGCCGGTTCCCCTGACCCCGCTGGCGGCGACCGGAAGAACCGCAGGTCAGCGTAGGCGAGTTGGGCCGGAATCGGCCTCCCGGGAGGCTTCCGGCCCTCTGGTCCGGCTGCAGGAGTCCGACCAGGGCGGCTCCGTACGCTGCACGAACCACCCACCGCCGACCAGACCTTGAGGAGTGCCGCATGAGCAGGTTCGACCGACTCGCGTACACCCCGGCGGTGCGCCGGGTCCAACAGGAGATGGGCAGCGCCACGGCGGCCGACCGCCGTCTGCGGGATCCGGGCGAGCAGGCCGATCCGCTCACCGGCGCCGAGGCCGAGTTCATCCGCGGCCTCGACGGCTTCCTGCTCGCCAGCGTCGGCGAGACCGGCTGGCCGTACATCCAGTTCCGGGGCGGCCCACCGGGGTTCGTCCACGTCCTCGACGAGCGCACCCTCGGCTATCTGGACGTCCGGGGCAACCGGCAGTACATCACCACCGGCAACCTGCGCGGCGACGACCGGGTCGCGCTCTTCTTCCTCGACCACGCCCGCCGGACCCGCCTCAAGCTGCTGGGCCGCGCCACCGCCGTACCGGTCGGCGAGAACCGGCCGCTCGCCGGGCTCCTGGGCTCGCCGCGCACCGACGGCACGGTCGAACAGCTCGTCACCATCCGGGTCGAGGCCTTCGCCTGGAACTGCCCCAACCACATCACCCCCCGCTTCAGCCGACGCGAACTCTCCGACGCACTGGCGCCGGTCCACGACCGCCTCGCGCTGCTGGAGCAGGAGAACGCCGCCCTGCGCGCCGAACTCGCCGCGCACCACGACGAGGCGGCGGCCCGCCGGCCGCGCGCCGACGACCACGATCCACGACCGAAGGGCTGAACAGTCATGGCGGAATGCCTGACCGACCACACCGCGGCGACGTCCTCGCAGACCGGGGCCCGCCCCGCCGAGGCGCCGCCGACCGGAGCGCCGCCCATCGGGGAGCCGCCGACCGCGGAGCCGACGATCCCGACCGGGGAACCGGCGATCTGGTCCCGCAACTTCCGCTACTACTTCACCGGCCGCAGCGCGGGCCTGCTCAGCTGGGCCATGCTGCCGGTCGCGGTCTCGGCCGGTCTGCTCAGCGGCGGGTACGGCCTGGACACCGCGGGGTACGCGATGGCCTTCCTGGTGGGCCCGTTCGCCGGGCTGGTGCTGTTCGGCGGGGTGCTCGCCGACCGGTTCACCGCCCGCCGGCTGATGATCGCCGCCGATCTGGCCAACCTCGCCACCCACGCGCTGCTCGCCCTCCTGTTCATCCACGGCATCGACCACCTCTGGCAGCTGTACGCGCTGCTGATGGTGGCCGGTACCGCCAACGCGATGTTCCAGCCGGGCTCCGCCTCGACCGTCCCGCTGGTGGCCCGCGACGTGCAGGGCGCCAACGGGGTGCTGCGCACCTCCGAGGCCTTCACCGGTCTGGGCGGCCCGGCGCTGGCCGGCGCCCTGGTCGGGTTCGGGTTCGGGGCCACCGGCTGGGTGATGGTGATCTCCGCCGTGGCCTACGGGACCAGCGCCGCCTGCCTGTTCGCGCTCCGGCTCGGCGCGGTGCCCGCCCCACCGGCCGGCGGCGGCCTGTGGCGCAACCTGGCGGTCGGCTGGCAGGAGTTCCGCGCCCGCAGCTGGCTCTGGGGCGTGATCGTGATCTGGATGTTCTTCGCGGTGCTCTCCTGGGGGCCGCAGCTGTCGGTGGCGGCCGGCGTCATCGTGCCCGAGCACGGCGCGACCGCCTTCGGCCTGCTCAACGCCGCGTTGGGCGCGGGCACCGTGGCCGGTGGCCTGCTGGCGATCCGCTACAAGCCCGAACGACCGCTCGCCGCCGGGGCCGTGGCGATGCTGGCCTACCCGCTCTACCCGCTCGGCATCGTGCTCGGCCAGCCGGTCTGGCTGCTCGTCGCCGCCCAGGTCGCGGTCGGGGTCGGCGTCGGGGTCTGGGGTGTCATGTGGGCCACCAGCGTGCAGACGCAGGTACCGGGCGAGGTGCTCAACCGCGTCCACGCCTACGAGGTCGCGGGGTCCGTCGGCATGTACCCGATCGGCAGCGCCCTGGCCGGCCCGGCCGTCGGGGCGTTCGGCACCGACCGGGTACTCCTGGTGGGCGCCGCGGTCGCCCTCCTCACCGCCACCGCCCTGCTGACCGCCCGCCCCATCCGCACCCTGACCCGCGTCCCGACCCGCACCTGACCCGTACCTGAGCCACACCGGACCTGGACAACAAGAAAGCCCCAGGCCATTGACCTGGGGCTTTCCTTCGGAGCGGGCGACGAGAATCGAACTCGCGCTATAAGCTTGGGAAGCTCATGTTCTACCATTAAACTACGCCCGCCTGACGAGCTGTCAGAAACCGCTCGTCCACCATCACTGTACCCCATCCGCAACGGCGGGCGCACAGGTGATCCCCGAGCGCGGCGGAGCCGCGGGGGGCGGGGTCGGAGGCGTACTGTGTGGGCCGCGTGAGAGTGCTCCGGCGGGTGGGTTTCGGGGCGGCGAGCCTCGGTGTGGAATGTCCGGAACATCCCCTAATGTGACGCTGTCCCGGGGGCCCCGCCTCTCGGGGCGCGATGAGTACGGGTGAGTACCGGGGTAAGGATGGGAAGGGGATCGATGGAGCAGCGCGCCGTCGTTCGTTGTGCCGAGGGGCACCTGTTCAGCACCACCACGTTCCCGATGCAGAACCTCGGGCCCGGCCGGCTGGGGCCCGGCCGGCTGATCCGCTGTCCGCAGTGCGGACGGCTGCGCAGCTCGGTGCTGGCCGATGTGCGGGAGCTGTCCGCGCCGCAACTGGCCCGGGCGATGCGGCTGGAGGCCGCGGAGTTCCTGGCCTGACCGGGACGGACGTGACGGACGCGGCCCCGGGCGATTCGTCCGGGGCCGCGTCGTGCACGTAACCTCGAAGCGTGCTGCTCTCTGACAAGGACATCCGGACCGAGATCGACAAGGGCCGGGTCTCCATCGACCCGTTCGACCCCGCGATGATCCAGCCCTCCAGTATCGACGTGCGGCTGGACCGCTTCTTCCGCGTGTTCGAGAACCACCGCTACCCGCACATCGACCCCTCCGAGGAGCAGCCGGACCTCACCCGGCTGGTCGAGCCGGAGGGCGACGAGGCCTTCATCCTGCACCCGGGCGAGTTCGTGCTGGCGTCGACCTACGAGGTCATCACGCTGCCGGACGACGTCGCCTCGCGGCTGGAGGGCAAGTCCAGCCTGGGCCGCCTCGGCCTGCTGACCCACTCCACGGCCGGCTTCATCGACCCCGGCTTCAGCGGGCACGTCACGCTGGAGCTGTCGAACGTCGCGACGCTGCCGATCAAGCTCTACCCGGGGATGAAGATCGGGCAGCTCTGCCTGTTCCGGCTCTCCTCGCCGTCCGAGCACCCGTACGGCTCCGCGCGCTACGGCTCGCGCTACCAGGGCCAGCGCGGCCCGACGCCGTCCCGCTCGTACCTGAACTTCCACCGCACCGCGGTCTGAGGACCGCGGGCACCGAGCGGCACAGAGCGCACGCACTGCGGGCGGCCGCCCCTCACGTCGAGGGGTGGCCGCCCGCGGGCGTTGTACGGGTGACACCGGGTGGCGACGGCTGGCAGCAGGTGCCAGCGGGTGCCAGCGGTCAGGCGCGCTTCGGCCGGGTGACCGCGACCAGCTCGCTGCCGTCCTCGGAGAGGCTCAGCTCGGTGCGGAGCTCGGCCAGCTCGCCGAGGTGATGCAGGTGGGTGCCGCCGCAGAAGATCTGCGCCGGGCCCTCGGGCAGCTCGCAGTGCCACTGGCGGCGGGCGGTCAGCTCGGGGCCGGGGACCTCGATGCGGACCGGTGCGTCGGCGGCGACCCAGGCGGCCAGCTGCCGGTTGACGGCCTCGGTGAGGGCGGGCAGCGCGTCGGCCAGGGCGGGGAGGTCCTCGGTCGCCTCGGTGGTGAAGCCCTTCTTCCGCAGCGACTTGCCGAGCCGGTAGGTGTCGGTGCTGGCCTCGGTGTCCATCACCGAGGTGTCCATCGCGAGGCTGTCGAAGTCGGGGTTCCCGAAGGCGTCGGAGCGGCCCGGGTCCTTGCGCCAGCGCGGGGCGAGGGCGGCGTTCAGGGCGAGGGCGAGCAGGTGGCAGCCGCTGTGCGAGGCGCACAGCGCGGCGCGGCGCCCGGCGTCGACGGCGAGGGCGGCCACCCGCCCGGCCAGGTCCCCCGGGTCGCCCTCGACCACGTGCAGGACCAGCCAGGACCACTCCTCGTCGCCGCGCCGGACCGGGATGTCCTTGCCGACCAGCGGCGCGCCGCCGTCGGGGCCGACCGCGCCGGTCAGGCAGTCCACGACGGCCAGCTCGGTGCCGTCCACGGTGAGCGTGCCGAGGTCGGCGGGCTGGTCGGGCCAGGTGTGGTCGAGCGGGTGGAACGGGGTCGCCGCGGTGACGACGGCGTACCGACCGTCGGTCAGCGGGTGCACCGCGAGCACCGGCGACTCGCCGGTGACCGCCCCGGCGGGGAAGCTGACGTGGGTGGTGGGGAGGGTCATGCGCTGGCTCCGTGCGGATCGCTGGCGGGGGTGGACGGGGGTGGAGGCGGATCGGGCCCCGAACCCGGGGCCCGCCGCCCATTCTCCCCCGGCCGGACCGGGCTCAGCCCAGGGTCGGCAGCTTGATCAGCACCAGCAGCGCGAGCAGCTGCAGCGCGGCCGCGCCGGCCGCCTTGCCCCAGGGCAGGTCGTGCACCCGGCGCACCATCGTGGTCAGCAGGACGGCGCAGAGCAGCCAGGTCGCCCAGCCGACGACCTGGACGACCATGTTGTCGGACGGCAGCACCAGCGCCAGCAGCAGCCGGGGCGCATCGGTGAGCCAGCCGATCAGCACCGCCAGGCCGACCGTGGACTGCCAGGGGCCGTCCCCGCCGAACTGCCGGGCCAGGGCGAAGGTCACGGCGCCGAGGGTGGCGCCGGCCAGGGTGAAGCCGATCGCGGCGACGACCATGGCGGTCAGCGCGACGGTGAAGGTCGAGTTGACCACGTCGTCGTGGGTCAGGCCGATGCCGAGCACAGCGAGCGCGCCGTACAGCAGCGAGACGGTGGCCGCGGGCAGCCAGACCTGGTGGTCGCGGGTGCGGTCGAAGGTCGCGGTCGGCGCGCGGAAGAGGCCGACCAGCAGCTCGCGCCAGGGCGGGCGCGGACCGGCGACGTGCGGGGCCGCCTGGCCTCCGGCCCGGTAGACGGCGACGTTGTCCTGCTCGTGCGGGGCGGGCTCGTAGTAGCCCTGCTGCGGGTACTCCTGCCCGTGCCCCTGGCCGTGCTCCGGCGGGTAGCCCTGGTACTGGTCCCCCTGGTACTGGTCCCCCTGGTACGGGCCGGGGTACGGGCCGCCGGCGTACTGGCCGCCCGGGTACGGCCCGCCGCCGTAGGGCTCGCCCGCGTACGGGTCCGCGCCGGTCGGGAACGCCCGGGTGTGGCCGGGCTGGTCGGCGGCGTACGGGTCGTAGCCCCCCGCAGGACCGGGGCCGCCCCCGCCCGGACCGCCGGGACCGCCGCCGGGACCGCCCGCAGGCGCACCGCCGGCCCCCTGGTGCGGGGCGGTGAAGTACTCCGGCCCGTCCGTCTGCCCGTACCCCCCGGGCGCCGCCGCGGAGGGCGGCGGGGCCGACCACCCGCCACGGGGGTCGGCACCCTGCCCGCTGTCGTATCGATTACCAGCCACGTTCCGAAGGTACCCGTCCGGCTGACTCCGCGTCGGCCGCTCACGGACCCGGGGCCGGTTTGCAGCCAGCCTGTGACGCCCGGATCCGAACGGCGGCACTTCAAACGGCGAAGCCCCGGACAACACGCCCCGGAACAGCGGCCGCGGCCCGGAAACGGCGGCCGCGGCTCCGGCTACCGCTGGGCGGTCACCGTCGGCGCGTGCACCGCCGCGGCCGCCGAGGCGCCCGCCGGGCAGCCGCCGGGGCCGGCCGAGATGCGGACGGCGCCGACCGGCAGCAGCGTGCCGCAGGCGATCCGGATGCCGGCGGGCAGCTCGTTGTCCGACTCGACGATCGCACCGTCGCCGATCACCGCGCCGTCCAGCGCCGTACGGTCGCCGACGGTGGCGTAGGCCCCGACGATGGAGTCCTTGACCAGGGTGTCCGGTCCGATCGCCGCGCCGGGCAGGATCACGCTGCCCTCGACGATCGCGCCGGCCTCGATCACGGCCCCCTCGGAGACCACCGTGCCACCGCTCAGCACGGCGCCGGGGTGCACGGTCGAACCGGGCAGCAGCAGGGCGTCACCGGTCGGCCCGGGGACCGCCGGGGAGTCGACCTTGCCCAGCACCAGGTCGGCGGAGCCGCGGACGAAGGCCGCCGGGGTGCCGAGGTCCAGCCAGTACGAGGTGTCCACCACGCCGCGCAGCAGCGCGCCGGTGGCCAGCAGCTCGGGGAAGGTCTCGCGCTCCACGGACACCTCCCGGCCGACCGGGATGCGGTCGATCACGGAGCGGGTGAAGACGTAGCAGCCGGCGTTGATCTGGTCGGTGACGATCTGCTCGGGCGTCTCCGGCTTCTCCAGGAACTCCAGCACCCGCCCGTTCCCGTCGGTCGGGACCAGCCCGAACGCGCGCGGGTCCGCCACCCGGGTGAGGTGCAGCGTGACATCGGCCCCGGCGGCCACGTGGCCGTCGCGCAGGGCCGCGATGTCGACGCCGGACAGGATGTCGCCGTTGAAGACCAGGACCGGCTCGTCGGGGCCGCAGGTCAGCCCGGAGGCGGCGTTGCGGATGGCGCCGCCCGTCCCGAGCGGCTCGCGCTCGGTCAGGTACACCAGCTCGATCCCGTACGGGGTGCCGTCCTGGAAGTGGTCCTCGAAGACCTCGGCCAGGTACGAGGTGGCCAGCACGACCCGGGTGACCCCGGCGGCGGCCGCCCTGGCCAGCTGGTGTGCGATGAACGGGACGCCTGCCACGGGGAGCATCGGCTTGGGGGTGTGGGTGGTCAGCGGACGCAGTCGCGTGCCCTTACCACCGACCAGCATGATCGCCTCGGTCATGGTCTGCGCTGTTCCCCTTGTGGTCTCTGCGGCCCGGCCCGGCGGGCCGATACCTCCGTCGGTGGTCTGATCACCCGTCCGGAGGGCCGTACGGGTTCGACCGGCACAAGGCCGGTCCGGCGCCTACTGTATTTCCTTCCAACCCCGGCCCGGTCCGGCGGCCGGGTGGTTGGCGTCCCGCCCCCTGCGGGAGCGGGCGGCGGAGCGCGGTGGAAAGCCGGGTGGGAGCCGGGTGAGAAGCAGGCGAAAAGCCCGGCCCGGCAGGCGCTCGTGGCACCCACCGGGCCGGGCGGTTGTAACAGAACTGTCGAACAACAGGCCGGTGTTACCGCCCTGCTCAGGCGTCGACGGGCTGCGCCTCGGCCTCCGCCGGCGGCGCCGCCTTCACCGACTCGAGCAGCAGCTGGGCGACGTCCACGACCTTCAGGTGCTCCTTGGCCGCGCCCTCGTTCTTCTTCCCGTTGACCGAGTCGGAGAGCATCACCAGGCAGAACGGGCAGGCGGTGGAGACGATGTCGGGGTTGAGCGACAGCGCCTCGTCCACGCGCTCGGTGTTGATCCGCTTGCCGATGCGCTCCTCCATCCACATCCGCGCGCCGCCGGCGCCGCAGCAGAAGCCGCGCTCCTTGTGGCGGTGCATCTCCTGCTGGCGCAGACCGGGGACCTTGTCCATGATCTCGCGCGGCGGGCTGTAGACCTTGTTGTGGCGGCCCAGGTAGCAGGGGTCGTGGTAGGTGATCAGGCCCTCGACCGGGTTGACCGGGACGAGCTTGCCCTCGTCGATCAGGTGCTGCAGCAGCTGGGTGTGGTGGATGACCTCGAAGTGGCCGCCCAGCTGCGGGTACTCGTTGGCGATGGTGTTGAAGCAGTGCGGGCAGGTGGCCACGATCCGCTTCTTCGGAGCGTCCTCCAGCGCCGCGTTCAGGGTCTCGACGTTCTGCGCGCCGAGCATCTGGAAGAGGAACTCGTTGCCCAGGCGGCGGGCGGAGTCACCAGTGCAGGACTCCTCCTTGCCGAGGATCGCGAACTGCACGCCGGCGGTGTGCAGCAGCTCGGCGAAGGCCTTGGTGGTCTTCTTGGCGCGGTCCTCCAGGGCACCGGCGCAGCCGACCCAGTAGAGGTACTCGACCTCGGCGGGGTCGATGTCCTCACCGATCACCGGCACCTCGATGCCGGTCTCCTTCTTGAGCTCCTTGACCCAGTCCAGGCGCGCCTTGGTGGCCATGCCCCACGGGTTGCCCTTGTTCTCCAGGTTCTTGAGCATCGTCCCGGCCTCGGTCGGGAACGAGGACTCGATCATCACCTGGTAGCGGCGCATGTCGACGATGTGGTCGATGTGCTCGATGTCCACCGGGCACTGCTCGACGCAGGCGCCGCAGGTGGTGCAGGACCACAGGACGTCCGGGTCGATGACCCCGTTCTCCTCGGCGGTGCCGATCAGCGGGCGCTCGGCCTCGGCCAGCGCGGCGGCCGGCACGTCCTTGAGCTGCTCGGCCGTGGCCGTCTCGTTGCCCTCCATGTCCTTGCCGCCGCCCGCGAGCAGGTACGGCGCCTTGGCGAAGGCGTGCTCGCGCAGGCTCATGATCAGCAGCTTGGGCGAGAGGGGCTTGCCGGTGTTCCAGGCCGGGCACTGCGACTGGCAGCGGCCGCACTCGGTGCAGGTGGAGAAGTCGAGGATGCCCTTCCAGGAGAAGTGCTCGACCTGGGAGGCGCCGAACACGGCGTCGTCCGCCGGGTCCTCGAAGTCGATCGGCTGACCGCCGCTGGTCATCGGGCGCAGGGCGCCGAGCGCGGTGCCGCCGTCCTCCTCGCGCTTGAAGTAGATGTTGAAGAACGCGAGGAACCGGTGCCAGGCCACGCCCATCGAGGGGTTGATGCCGATGGTGGTCGCCCACGCGAACGAGATGCAGATCTTCAGCATCGCGAAGAAGTAGATCAGGTTCTCCAGCGTGCCGGGCGCCAGCCCGTTGAGCGCGGAGACCAGCGGGTACGAGACCAGGTGCTCGGGCCCGTACGAGTCGACGCCGTTGAGGGCGCCCTCCAGGGCGCGCAGCATCATGATGCACAGGCCGATGCCGAGGATCGTGTACTCGACGTAGAAGGCCTGCCAGGCGATCGAGCCGGCGAACCGGGACTTGCGGCCGGACCTGGACGGCAGGCTGAGCAGCCGGATCACGATCAGGGTCGCGATGCCCAGCGTGGTGAGGGTGCCGACCAGCTCGACGAAGAGCTGCCAGATCATCCAGTGGCCGATGACCGGCAGCGCGAACTCGGCGTCGAAGAGCTGGCCAAAGGCGTTGACGATGGTCAGGACCAGGCTGAAGAAGCCGACCGCGACGAACCAGTGCGCGATGCCGACGACGCCCCAGCGGTTCATCCGGGTGTGGCCGACGAACTCCACCGCCACGGTCTTCACCCGCTGGGCCGGATCCCCGAACCTGGTGGGGTCGGCCTGGCCGGTCCGCACCACCTTGTAGATGTACAGCGCCGCACGGGCGGCGAGCGCGGTGCCGATCACAAACGTGACCAGCGAGATGACGATCGCTGCTAGTTGCATCGGCTCTCCGTCTCCTGCGGCTTCCTGGGTGAGCAGTTTCTCCGGGGCGAGTGTACTCGTCGGTAACTTCCTCGGCCGACGGCCCGGACATTACCGTTTGTCAACTCTTCTCCTGAAGATGCCCAAGGTATGGCGGCAGTCACGTAAGTCCACCCTTGGCACTCCGGAGCGGGCCCGCCCCGCAGTCCCGGCTCAGCAAAGTTGAGCCGCCCGGACTCATCCCTGTTGACGCTGCCCCCTCGGTCATGCATCCTTGAGCCTGTAAAGCTCAACTCTTCCGTGGAGGTATTTACGATGGCACGCGCGGTCGGCATCGACCTCGGCACGACGAACTCGGTCGTCAGCGTTCTGGAGGGTGGCGAGCCCACCGTCATCACGAACGCCGAGGGCGCGCGGACCACGCCGTCCGTCGTCGCCTTCGCCAAGAACGGTGAGGTCCTGGTCGGCGAGGTCGCCAAGCGCCAGGCGGTCACCAACGTGGACCGGACCATCCGCTCGGTCAAGCGCCACATGGGCACCGGGTGGAAGATCAACCTGGACGGCAAGGACTTCAACCCCCAGCAGATCAGCGCCTTCGTGCTGCAGAAGCTGAAGCGGGACGCCGAGGCGTACCTGGGCGAGACGGTCACCGACGCCGTCATCACCGTCCCGGCGTACTTCTCCGACTCCGAGCGCCAGGCGACGAAGGAGGCCGGTGAGATCGCGGGCCTCAACGTCCTGCGCATCGTCAACGAGCCCACCGCGGCCGCCCTGGCCTACGGCCTGGACAAGGACGACCAGACCATCCTGGTCTTCGACCTCGGCGGCGGCACCTTCGACGTCTCCCTGCTGGAGATCGGCGACGGGGTCGTCGAGGTGAAGGCCACCAACGGTGACAACCACCTCGGTGGTGACGACTGGGACCAGAAGGTCGTCGACCACCTGGTCAAGGTCTTCCAGGCCGGCCACGGCGTCGACCTGTCCAAGGACAAGATGGCCCTGCAGCGTCTGCGCGAGGCCGCCGAGAAGGCCAAGATCGAGCTGTCCTCGTCCTCCGAGACCTCGATCAACCTGCCCTACATCACGGCCTCCGCCGAGGGTCCGCTGCACCTGGACGAGAAGCTCACCCGGGCCCAGTTCCAGCAGCTGACCGCGGACCTGCTGGAGCGCTGCAAGACCCCGTTCCACAACGTGATCAAGGACGCCGGCATCTCGCTCTCCGAGATCGACCACGTCGTCCTGGTCGGTGGCTCGACCCGGATGCCGGCCGTCGCCGAGCTCGTCAAGGAGATGACCGGCGGGCAGGACGCCAACAAGGGCGTCAACCCGGACGAGGTCGTCGCCATCGGCGCCGCGCTCCAGGCCGGTGTCCTCAAGGGCGAGGTCAAGGACGTCCTGCTGCTCGACGTCACCCCGCTGTCCCTCGGCATCGAGACCAAGGGCGGCATCATGACCAAGCTGATCGAGCGCAACACCACGATCCCGACCAAGCGCTCCGAGATCTTCACCACGGCCGAGGACAACCAGCCGTCCGTGCAGATCCAGGTCTACCAGGGCGAGCGCGAGATCGCGGCGTACAACAAGAAGCTCGGCATGTTCGAGCTGACCGGTCTCCCGCCGGCCCCCCGCGGCCTGCCCCAGATCGAGGTCACCTTCGACATCGACGCCAACGGCATCATGCACGTCGGCGCGAAGGACCTCGGCACCGGCAAGGAGCAGAAGATGACCGTCACCGGCGGCTCCGCGCTGCCGAAGGACGACATCGAGCGCATGATGCGCGAGGCCGAGCAGTACGCGGAGGAGGACCACAAGCGCCGCGAGTCGGTCGAGACCCGCAACCAGGCCGAGCAGCTCGTCTACTCGACCGAGAAGTTCATCGCGGACAACGCCGACAAGCTCCCGGCCGACGTCAAGACCGAGGTCGAGGCCGCCATCGGCGAGCTCAAGGAGGCCCTGAAGGGCGAGGACATCGCGGCCATCCGCGAGGCGTCCGAGAAGGTCTCCACCACCGCCCAGAAGCTCGGCCAGGCGCTCTACGCCAACGCCGACGCCGCCTCCTCCGCCCCGGCCGACGACGCCGCCGGTGCCAAGGACGACGACGTCGTCGACGCCGAGATCGTGGACGACGAGAAGCCCAAGGGCGGTGCGGCATGACGGAGAAGCCGCAGGGTGCTGAGCCCGGCGACGACTCCGCCGCCGAGGAGGCCGTGATCAAGGCCGCCGAGGAGGCCGCCGCGGGCGGGGACTCCGCCGGCGACGACACGGCCAAGCGCGAGCTGGCCGAGCGGACCGCCGACCTCCAGCGCCTCCAGGCCGAGTACCAGAACTACCGCAAGCGGGTCGAGCGCGACCGTCTGACGGTCCGCGAGATCGCGGTCTCCAACATCCTGGAGTCCCTGATCCCGGTCCTGGACGACATCGGCCGGGCCCGCGAGCACGGCGAGGTGACGGGCGGCTTCAAGTCCGTCGCCGAGTCGCTGGAGACGGTCGTGGCCAAGCTGGGCCTGCAGCAGTTCGGCAAGGAGGGCGAGCCCTTCGACCCGACCATGCACGAGGCGCTCATGCACAGCTACTCCTCGGACGTCACCGAGGACACCTGTGTCCAGATCCTCCAGCCCGGCTACCGGATCGGCGAGCGGATCATCCGCCCGGCGATGGTGGCGGTCGCGGAGCCCCAGCCGGGCACCCAGACCACCGCCGGCCCGGACGCCGAGTCGGCGAAGTCCGAGGAGTCGGACAAGGCCGACGGTGGCGCGGACAGCTGAACACCCCTGCGCTGCGGAGTCGTACACCGTCGTCCCGTACGGCGTACGACTCCGCGGCGCGCTCGCTATTGACACCGCAGGTGGCACTGCACTGACTATGGGTCTCGGGAGGTGGCGGCAGCCATGAGCGGCAAGGACTACGTGGAGAAGGACTACTACAAGGTCCTCGGCGTGCCCAAGGACGCCTCCGCCACCGAGATCAAGAAGACCTACCGCAAGCTGGCGCGCGAGTTCCACCCCGACGCCAACAAGGGCGACGTCAAGGCCGAGGACCGGTTCAAGGACATCTCCGAGGCCTATGACGTCCTGTCGGACGAGAAGCGCCGCAAGGAGTACGACGAGGCGCGCGCCCTGTTCGCCAACGGCGGCTTCCGCTCCGGCGGCCCCGGCAACGGCAACCACAGCTTCGACTTCGGGGACCTCTTCAGCGGCAGCCAGGGCGGCGGCGGGGGCGGGATCGGCGACGTCTTCGGCGGCCTGTTCAACCGGGGCGGCACCCGGCAGGCCCAGCCGCGGCGCGGCGCCGACGTCGAGACCGAGGTGACGCTCTCCTTCGAGGAGGCGGTGGACGGCGCGACCGTCCCGCTGCGGATGACCAGTCAGGCCCCCTGCCGCACCTGCACCGGCACCGGTGCCCGGGCCGGCACCACCCCCCGGGTCTGTCCGACCTGCGTCGGCGCCGGCACCGTCAGCCGCGGCCAGGGCGCCTTCGCGCTCTCCGAGCCGTGCCGTGACTGCCGCGGCCGGGGCATGATCGTCGACGACCCGTGCCCCGACTGCCACGGCAGCGGCCGGGCCAGCTCGGCCCGCACCATGCAGGTCCGGATCCCCGCCGGCGTCCAGGACGCCCAGCGGATCCGCCTCAAGGGCAAGGGCGCCCAGGGCGAGCGCGGCGGCCAGTCCGGCGACCTCTACGTCACCGTCCACGTCGACGCGCACCCGGTCTTCGGGCGCAAGGGCGACAACCTGACCGTGACGGTGCCGGTCACCTTCCCCGAAGCCGCTCTCGGCGGCACCATCGAGGTACCGACGCTCAACGGCCCCTCGGTGAAGCTCAAGCTGCCCGCCGGCAGCGCCAACGGCCTCACCCTGCGGGCCCGCGGCAAGGGCGCCACCCGCAAGGACGGCACCCGCGGCGACCTCCTGGTCACCGTGGAGGTCGTGGTGCCGCAGCAGGTCACCGGTGACGCGCTGACGGCACTGGAGCAGTACCGCGAGGCCACCGCCTCCGACGACCCGCGAGCCGCCCTGTTCCGGGCGGCGAAGGGAGCGTGACGACCAGATGATCCACGACAGCGGCCCCATCGGCCCCGGTATCGGCGAGGGCCTCCCCGGCAGCGCCCCGCGCGCCCGGCGCGCCGCCCCGCCGCCGCACTACGTCCTCACCGAGGACACCCCGGTCTACGTGATCTCGGTCGCCGCCGAGCTCTCCGGCCTGCACCCGCAGACCCTGCGCCAGTACGACCGCCTCGGCCTGGTCTGTCCCGACCGCACCGCCGGCCGCGGCCGGCGCTACTCGGCCCGGGACATCCAGCAGCTGCGCGAGGTCCAGCGGCTCTCCCAGGACGAGGGCATCAACCTGGCCGGCATCAAGCGGATCATCGAGCTGGAGAACCAGGTCACCGCCCTCCAGTCCCGCATCGCCGAGCTCGCCGACTCCCTGGAGGGCGCGGCCAGCGCGCTCCAGCAGCGGGAGGCCGCCGTCCACGCCTCCTACCGCCGCGACCTCGTCCCGTACCAGCCGCCGACCCAGTCCAGCGCCCTCGTGGTGTGGCGGCCGAAGCGCTGACCCGCCCCCGCCGCCCGTGCCGCCGGTTCCCTCTGTCCGGGGGGTGCCGGCGGCTTGCGTCTGGTGAGAGAGTGCTGCTTCCGGGCCGCCGTCGGGAGGCCCGCGCCCTCACCGGGCCGGGCGTTGGATCGAGGTTCCCGTCTAGGATCCCCGAGACAACGGACCTCAGTCGCGTTGACGAATCGTCCGGTCGACGACAAGGAGCCCGCAGTGAGTGATCGAGAGCAGCTGGTGAACAACCACGGTCGGTCACACATACTGTCCTCCGACGCGCGCAGGCTCTACCTGAAGGCGCTGGGCGAGGACGGCCGGCTCAGCCGGGGCGGCTGCACACCGGACGAGGCCGACGCGCTCGACGAGTTGCTGGAACTCGGACTCCTCATATCCGACCTGGACGAGCCCGGCTCACTGATCGCCGCCGACCCGGCCAAGCTCGCGGCCAGCCTGAGCCACACCTGGCAGCGGCAGGCGCTCGATCTGCTGTCCCGCGCGGTGGCAATTCCCGGGGACCTGAACGAGCTGGCGGAGGCCTTCCACAACCCCGACCAGAGCGGCGGCCCGATCGAATACGTCCAGGGCCGGGCGCTGATTAACCAGCGGGTCCAGCAGGCCATGGCCAGCGAGATAACCGAGGGCCTCGCCATGCAGCCGGGCGGACCGAGGCCGTCCGAGCTGCTCACCTCGTTCATGAAGCGCGACCTGGACATCATCCGCCAGGGGGCGTCCATGCGGACGATCTACAACGCCAGCACCAGGCATCACCAACCCACCAGGGATTACGTCTCGACACTGGCCAAAGAGGGCTGGCAATTCAGGACCCTGGACGAGCCCTATGCGCGACTGCTCATCGTCAATCGGCGACTGGCCGTCATACCGGTCATGGGCGACCACCTGGCCGCCTTCGTCCACGACTCCGCCGTCATCGATTTCCTCGCCCAGGAGGTCTTCGAGCGAAACTGGAGCAGGGCTCTGGATTTCGACGGCGATCGCACCATTCCACACCAGGTCGTCTCGCAGCTCCGCCAGACGATTATCGACCTGCTGCTGTCGGGAACCAATCACCGGGTAATCGCACGACGGCTCGGAATTAGCGAGCGAACGCTCGCCCGGCATATCGCGGAAATGCGCGAGGAATACAACGTGGACTCGCTCTTCCAGCTCGGCCACGCACTCGGCCAGGCGGCCAGGACGGGCCACGAACCGCGCCAGTAGGCGGCCCCCGACGTCCCGGCACCGGGAAGAGGCGATCGAAGCCGTCCGACGGCACCACCGGCCGTCGATGGGCGCCCCAAGCCCGCACAGGCTCAGGGCAGGCTCGGGGCGACCGCCGCCCGCACAGGCGGCACCCGCTACAGGAAGCCGTCGACCGATCCGCGTCGGCCCGCACGCCCTCGGCGTGCAGCCCTTCACCCGGTCGAGGCGCCTCGTACACCCGAGCCGATCAGCACATCACCAGTGGAAGTCGTCCATCATGAGCTGCACCTGGGGCTTGGCCACAGCCTCATTCACGGTCTCAGCCTGCGCACTGCCGGCCGCAAGCGAGCCGACAACCAGAAGAGAGACGCCGACAACGGCTGACAGCACGGCCTTACGGGCAAGTCGGTACATACGAGACACGGACTTACGCCTCCTTCTCCAGCTCCACGAGCGTGGACCAATAGCACTAACGTCCACATGATGCCGCACACCTTGCCGCAGTGTCATCTCCCCCATGGCATCAGGAGCGTCATCTCTCTGCCAGGCATCCAGATGACAGGGCGGACCGCTGGACGCGGCCGACGGCACTGATAGACGATCAGTTCGCTCCCGATGGTCCAGGACGGACACCAATCTTGCCGCTGTACCGTCAAATATCAGCCCTGGTTCAGTGACAGATTTTTGAAGCAGCAACTAACCGCAGCGCCTGCCGGCACCGCATCCTCCACCCGGTCGGCCTTCCCCCCGGAGTCGACAATGACCGAGCCCTACCTGCGTCACCACGACAGCCAGGCCCCCGAGGGCCGGCGTGCACGTGTGTTCCTGGCCGCGCCGCTGATGCGGCTGACCGGGCCGGCGGACAGCGTGGTGACCCTGGCCAGCCGGACGCGGCTGACGACGCTTCGCACCACGCTGCTGCGCAGCGGTGCCGCCGTGTACAGCGCGCACCACAGCGACGCCTGGACGGTGGCCGGCCGGGCCCCCGAGCCGCGGGTGCCCTCCGACTTCCGCGCCATGCAGTCCGCCGACCTGGTCTTCGCGTACGTCGGCGCCCCGCTCTCCGCCGGGGTGAGCCTGGAGCTGGGCTGGGCCTCGGCGCTGCGCAAGCCGGTCGTGCTGCTGGTCGACGAGGCCATCACGCACAACCCGCTGATCGCCACCATCGAGCAGGTCGCCCCCGTCCTGCCGCTGGTCTTCGACGACACCTGGTCCCAGGAGGCGCTCCACCACACCGTGGAGACCGCCCTCGACTGGGCCGGTATGGCGCTCTCCCTGCGCGAGGGCTTCTGGACCGCTCCCGGCGAGCAGTTCAGCGTCCCCCGGCAGCAGCCCCCGGCCGTCGGTCCGACCGGCTACTGGCCGACCGGCGCCGCCACCGGCTGAGCGCGGCTCACGCACCGGGCTCCCCCGCCCTGGCCGCGCGCATCTGCCAGCCGAGCTGGAACAGCGTCTCCGCGTCGTACAGCTCCCGCAGCCGTGCGATGTGACCGGCCACCGTGCGCTCGCTCAGACCCAGCCGGCTCGCGATGGCCCGCTGGGTGAGGCCCTGCGAGAGCAGTCGGCCGACCTGCTCGGGTACCAGCGGTTCGGCGTTGCCGGCCGCCAGGCCGGCCCAGTTCACGCCCTCGGCCTGCTGCCACTGGTACTCGAAGACGTTCACCAGGAAGGCGACCATCGCGGCGTCCTCCACCAGCGCCGCACTGCTGTTGTCGACGGCGGCCGGAATCACCGCGGCCGCCTGGCCGAAGATCGCCATCTGCTTGAACGGGCCGGGCAGCACCCGGCTGACGCCGCCCAGTTCGGTCTCCCGGGCGGCGAAGCGCACGGTCGCCGGATCCAGCCGCGCGGTCGGCTCGTAGATGGTCCGCATGCTCCCGCCCCGGGCGAGGAAGCGGCGACGGGAGTCCAGCGCGTCCTCCATCAGATGGGCCGGTACGGCGCCTCCCGGCTGGACGGCCATCGCCTCGCCGGGGTGGTCGTCCATCAGCTGCGCGATCGCGTGCCGGATCTGCGGCATCCCCTCGATCCGGCGGACCCCGCCGGTGCGGCCCGGCCGGTACGGCGCGGCGTCGTAGGCCCGGGTCAGATCGTCGAGCAGCTCCGGGACGACCTCCGCCCGGGCGAACAGCCGGGCGCCCTCCGCCCGCAGGTCGGCACCGATCCGCTCGCTGACGGCCCGGGGGTTCACCGCGCCGTACATGCCGTCGGCGGCCCGCAGGACGAGCAGCCCGACGTCGACCAGCCGCCCGATCGCCGGGGCGTCCGCCGGGCGCACCCGGTCGACCCGGATCCGGCCGCCCGCGCACAGGATCGACCGGTACAGCTCGCGGGCGGCGTCGTCCGGGAGCAGCGGACGGGACTCATCCACGCTGCTCGCCCCGCATCCGCCAGCCGAGTTGGAACAGCGTCTGCACACCGTGGCGGGACCGCAGGCGGGAGATGTGGGCGGCGATCGTCCGCTCGCTGAGGCCCAGTCGGGTCGCGACGGCGCGCTGGGTGAGGCCGGCGGCCAGGAGGCGGCCGATCCGGATGGTCACCGGGTCCGCGGGGGCGGCGGACCAGTCGACGACGGCGGCCCGGGCCCAGTCGCGTTCGAAGACGCCGACCAGGAAGGCGACCGCGGCCGGGTCGTGGACGAAGACCGCCTTGGTGTCGTCGTCCGCGGCGGCGACGACGGCCACCGTGCGGTCGAAGACCAGCATCCGGCGGTAGGGCTCGTCCAGCACCCGGACCCGGGCGCCGTGCCCGGTCATCACGGCGGCGTACTGCACGACGGCCCGGTCGGCCGCGGCGACCGGCTGGTAGAGGGTGCGCATGGCGCTGCCGCGTCTCAGCAGCGCGATGTCCTGCGGCATCGCCATCCGCAGGCCGGCCGCCGGGCGGTGGCCGGGCTGGGCGGCCAGCAGCTCCTCCTTGCAGTCGGAGAGCAGCTCGGCGACGCGCTGGCGGATGGTGACGCCGCCCTCGACGTGGGTGGCCTCGCCGGAGGGGGAGCTGGGGCGCGGCACGTCGTCGTAGGCCCGGGCGAGCGGTTCCAGCAGCTCCGGGAGCCGCTCGGCCCCGACCAGCAGCCGGGTGGCCTCGCTGCGCAGTTCGGCGCCGAGGCGGTCGCCGGCCGACCGCGGGCTGACCGCGGCGTAGCCGGCCGCGGTCGGGGCGAGCAGGCCGAGGTCCAGCAGGCCGTCCAGCGCCGCGTCGGCGTCGGGGGTGAGGTCGGCCGCGCGCAGGTGCCCACCGGCCGCCACGGCGGCGAGGTAGAGGGCCCGTTCGGCGGTGCCGGGCTCGTCACTCACCGCGGCCTCCCCGCATCAACCAGCCGAGCTGGAACAGCGTCTGGGCGCCGTGCCGGTCGCGCAGCCGGGAGATGTGGCCGGCCACGGTGCGTTCGCTCAGACCGAGGCGGCTGGCGACGGCCCGCTGGGTGAGGCCCCTGGCCAGCAGGCGGCCGACCCGGTCGGGGGCGTTGTGGGCGGGTCCGTGGGCGAGGGCGGCGGCCCAGTCGGTGGTGTCGGCGCGGGCCCAGTCGCGTTCGAAGGCGCCGACCAGGAAGGCGATCGCGGCGGGGTCGGAGATGAAGGCGGCGGTGCTGTGGTCCTCGTTCGCGGAGATCACCGCGACCGTGCGGTCGAAGACCATGATCCGCTGGAACGGCTCGTCGAGGACCCGGATGAGCGAGCCGTGCCGGGTGACCTCGTCCGCGTAGGCGAGGGCGGCCGGCTCGGAGACCGCGATCGGCTGGTAGATGGTGCGCAGCGAGCAGCCGCGCTGCAGCAGTTGGACGTCCTGGAGGACGGCGACCTGCAGGGCGTCGGGCGGGCGGTGGCCGGGCTGGGCGGTGAGCACCTCCTCACGGCAGTCGGAGACCAGTTGGGAGATCCGCTGGCGGATGTGGACGTGGCCCTCGATGTGGACGGCGCCGCCGGAGCTCTCGGAGGGGCGGCGCATCCCGTCGTAGGCCCGGGTGAGGGTGTCCAGGGCGCCCGGGAGGTTCTCGGCCCGGACCAGCAACCGGGTGGCCTCGCTGCGCAGTTCGGCGCCGAGGCGGTCGCTGACCGAGCGCGGGCTGACGGCGGTGTAGCAGGAGTCCATCGGGTTGGGCATCAGCAGGCCGATGCCGACCAGCTGGCGCAGCGCGCCCTGCTCGGTCTCGGCGGCGTCGGCGAAGGGGAGGCGGCCGCCGTCGGCGAGGATGGCCAGGTACAGCTGCCGGGCCGCCTCGTCGGGCTCACCGCCGGACAGGCCTGTGCCCGGAGCGGCCGTCGGATCCGCCGTCACTCGAACACTCCCTGCCGGATGGTTCTCGGATCTGCCTGGGCCCCCGCGCGCCTTCCGGTCGTGACCGCGCCGGCGTGCACGGGGCGTGATCACGGTATCGGGAGTCGGCGGACCCCCGGGGCCCGGGTGCCGTCGCACGCCGGGCTGCCGGGGGCCGCCGATGTACGCCGGGGTCAGGGCGATTCCGGCGAGGCGGAGCAGCAACGCCTCGCCGACTCCGGTCCCGGGGGCCATCACCACACATGGCGTCCCGGCCGGCGCTCTTCCCCCCGATATGCAGGTACTGACGTACCTCTCGCATCCAGTTTTGAAGAGCAAGTCGCCACCATCGGGCTGCGGTTGCCCGGTAGACCCTGGCGTGACTCCACCATCACAGCGTGACGCCCGGTGAACAAGTGCCGCCCTGCTGCATGTTCTCGCAATTGCAGGAACCTGCAGCGACCGCCCGGCCCGGGCTCTCGCGCGAAGCTGCGGCGGCAGGTAAAAGCGCTGGTCAGATGGGTGGGTGGCGGAGGCCTACCCTCCGGCCGATACCGGCGGGTAGCCTTCCACGACCCGGCGGCCGCCCACCCCGGGCCGGGCGGATTCCCGTCGGACGCGGCCGCACCGGGCCCCTGGCTCCCGGGCGGGCCTCAGCGGGACAGCAGCCGGCCGCCCGCGAGGCCGGCGGCGGTGCCCCAGGCGGCGACGGCCCAGGCGGCGGCCAGCAGGACGAACAGGCCGGCGGCGAGACCGGTGAACCCGGCGAAGCCGGTGTGCTGGGCGAGGGCCGCGGAGCCGGTCACGCAGGTGCCCACCGGGAAGGTGAACGCCCACCAGGTCATCGCGAAGGGCATCCCGGCCCGGCGGGCCCGCAGGTTGACGGCGGTCGCGATGACCAGCCAGAGCATCGCGATGCCGAGCACCGCGACCCCGTACAGCTCGGCGATGGCGAGTGCGGCGGGGGCCAGCCGCGGGGTGACCGGGCGGGCGGCGTCGGCGAGCTGGTGGACGGCGGTGGTGGACTGGCCGAGCGGGCCGAGCACCAGGAACAGCGAGGGGGTGAGCACCAGGCTGGGCAGCTTGCTGTGGACGAGCCCGGTGAGCACCAGCGGCAGCAGCGCGAGGGTGGCCAGCAGGCCGATCCCGAAGAGCGCGTAACAGCTGTACAGCAGGGCCTGCTGGGCGGCGCCGGCCGGCAGGTGCGGGACGAGCGCGGGGCCGGTGGAGGAGGCCACCAGCGGGGCGACCACGGGCAGCAGCCAGGTGGGGTTGGCCTCCAGCGGGGAGACCGGGTGCCGGGTGATCATCAGGTACGGGATGCCGGCCGCGACGGCCAGGGCGTACAGCGCGCCGACGCCCCACAGCACCGCGTCGAGGGCGACGGCCGGACCGGTGCCGATCACCCGGGAGCCGAGCAGCAGCGTCCCGAGCCCGACCGAGAGCAGGGCCATCGGCGGGCAGCCGTAGAAGACGGCGGTGGCCGGGTTGTCCAGCAGCTGGGCCCGGGCGGCCTCGCGGTGCCGGGTGAGGTGGACCAGCCGGGCGGCTCCGAGCACCAGCAGGGCGGCCAGCCCGAGCGCCCACATCAGCTCGCCGAAGCCGATCAGCCCGGGCAGCTCGACCGGGAGGACGGCGGCGGCGTTGCCGAGGATCGCCGTGCCCATGACGGCGGCGTACCAGTTGGGGCCGAGCTGGGCGAGGTCGGGCCGGAAGGACCTGGCGGACGGAAGGGCGCTGGTGAGGGTGGTGGCCATGGCATCCACCGTGCCGCGGACGGACGGACTCCGGTAGCGCCGCGCGCTCTATGACGGCATAGCCTGAGGCTATGCCCCTCTCGCCACGCGTCCCTGAACTGGGAGCCCTGGAACTTCTGCTCGCCGTGGCCAGGCTGGGCAGCGTCGGACGGGCGGCCGCCGAGCTCGGGGTGAGCCAGCCGACCGCCAGCGCCCGGATCAAGGGCATGGAGCGGCAGATCGGGGTCCCCCTGCTGGACCGCTCCCCGCGCGGCTCGCGGCCCACCGAGGCGGGCCGGCTGGTGGTCGAGTGGGCGCGGCAGGTGGTGGAGGCGGCGCAGGCGATGGACGCCGGGATCGACGCCCTGCGCGAGCGGCGGGACGCCCGGCTGGTCGTGGTGGCGAGCCTGACGGTCGCCGAGTACCTGATGCCGGGCTGGCTGCTGGCACTGCACTCGGCCAGCCCGGGCACCGCGGTGACGCTGCGGACGGCGAACTCGGCGGACGTGGCCGGGCGGGTGCTGGCCGGCGAGGCGGACCTCGGCTTCGTCGAGGGCCCGACCACCCCGACCGGGCTCTCCGGCGCGGTGGTGGCCGCAGACCGGCTGGTGGTCGTGGTCGCCCCCGGGCACCCGTGGGCCCGCCGCCGCCCGGACCGCTCGCCGCTGACCGGGCCGGAGCTGGCCGCGACCGCGCTGGTGCTGCGCGAGCCGGGTTCGGGCACCCGGGAGGTGCTGGAGATGGCGCTGGAGCCGTACGGGGGCGCGGCGAAGCCCCTGCTGGAGCTGGCCTCGTCCACCGCGCTGAAGGCGGCGGCGATGACCGGGGCCGGCCCGGTCTGCCTCAGCGAGCTGGCGGTGGTGGAGGAGCTGGCCACCCGGCGGCTGGTGGAGGTGCCGCTGGCGCAGGGGCTGGACCTGCGGCGCCCGCTGCGCGCGGTCTGGCCCGCCGGGCAGCGGCCGAGCGGCCCGGCCCGGGAGCTGCTGGGGCTGACCCGGCAGACCGGGCCGTACACCGTCCCCGGACGTTCATCCGAAAGTTGAGCGGAATAGACTCAAGTTAGTGCATGCTGTAGTCAGCAGGATTTCCATCGACGAGGGAGGACACCCCAGCAGTGGACGCCAGCAAGTTCACCACCAAGACGCAGGACGCCCTGTCCGCCGCGATCCGGCAGGCGGGCGCCGCGGGGAACCCGGACGTCAAGCCGGTGCACATCCTGATCGCCCTGCTGGAACAGCCCGAGGGCATCGCCAGGCCGCTCCTGGAGGCGGTCGGCGCGGACACCGCCCGGATCGACGGCGAGGCCCGGCGGCAGTCCGCGGCACTGCCCAGCGCCATGGGCTCCACCGTCGCCGCGCCGCAGCTGGCCCGCGACACCCTCGCGGTGCTCACCGAGGCCGGGAAGCGCGCCGACGACCTGGACGACCAGTACGTCTCCACCGAGCACCTGATGGTCGGCCTGGCCGCCGAGGGCGGCGCGGTCGCCGAGCTGCTGGCCCAGCAGGGCGCCACGCCCAAGGCCCTGCTCGCCGCCTTCAAGGACGTCCGCGGCAGCGGCCGGGTCACCTCGCCCGACCCCGAGGGCACCTACAAGGCGCTGGAGAAGTACGGCACCGACCTCACCCAGGCCGCCCGGGACGGCAAGCTCGACCCGGTGATCGGGCGGGACCAGGAGATCCGCCGGGTCGTCCAGGTGCTCTCCCGGCGCACCAAGAACAACCCGGTGCTGATCGGCGAGCCCGGCGTCGGCAAGACGGCCGTGGTCGAGGGCCTGGCCCAGCGGATCGTCGCCGGGGACGTCCCGGAGTCGCTGCGCGGCAAGCGCCTGGTCTCGCTGGACCTCAGCGCCATGGTCGCCGGGGCGAAGTACCGCGGCGAGTTCGAGGAGCGGCTGAAGGCCGTCCTGAACGACATCAAGCAGAGCGACGGCCAGGTCGTCACCTTCATCGACGAGCTGCACACCATGGTCGGCGCGGGCGCCGGCGGCGACTCCGCGATGGACGCGGGCAACATGCTCAAGCCGATGCTGGCCCGCGGCGAGCTGCGGATGGTCGGCGCCACCACCCTGGACGAGTACCGCGAGCGGATCGAGAAGGACCCGGCACTGGAGCGCCGCTTCCAGCAGGTACTGGTCGGCGAGCCCAGCGTGGAGGACTCCATCGCCATCCTGCGCGGCCTCAAGGGCCGGTACGAGGCGCACCACAAGGTGCAGATCTCGGACGCCGCCCTGGTCGCCGCGGCCACCCTCTCCAACCGCTACATCACCTCCCGCTTCCTGCCCGACAAGGCGATCGACCTGGTCGACGAGGCGGCCTCCCGGCTCCGGATGGAGATCGACTCCTCCCCGGTGGAGATCGACGAACTCCAGCGCTCCGTCGACCGGTTGCGGATGGAGGAGCTGGCGCTGGAGAAGGAGTCCGACCCGGCCTCGGTCGACCGGCTGGCCCGGCTGCGCCGCGATCTCGCCGACAAGAACGAGCAGTTGAGCGTTCTCACGGCCCGCTGGGAGCAGGAGAAGAAGAGCCTGAACCGGGTCGGCGAGCTCAAGGAGCGGCTGGACGACCTGCACGGCGCCCTCGACCGCGCCCAGCGGGACGGCGACTTCGAGCGCGCCTCCAAGCTGATGTACGCCGAGATCCCCGCCGCCGAGCACGAGTTGGCCGAGGCGCAGGAGCGCGCCGCCGACCAGGACGCCAGCACCTCGATGGTCAAGGAGGAGGTCGGCCCGGACGACGTCGCCGATGTGGTCGCCTCCTGGACGGGCATCCCGGCCGGTCGGCTGCTGGAGGGCGAGAGCGCCAAACTCCTGCGCATGGAGGACGAGTTGGGCCGCCGCCTGATCGGCCAGCGGGAGGCCGTCCAGGCCGTCTCGGACGCGGTGCGCCGCACCCGCTCCGGCATCGCCGACCCGGACCGGCCGACCGGCTCCTTCCTCTTCCTCGGCCCGACCGGCGTCGGCAAGACCGAACTCGCCAAGGCCCTGGCCGACTTCCTCTTCGACGACGAGCGGGCGATGGTCCGCATCGACATGAGCGAGTACGGCGAGAAGCACTCCGTCTCCCGCCTGGTCGGCGCCCCGCCCGGCTACGTCGGGTACGAGGAGGGCGGCCAGCTCACCGAGGCGGTCCGCCGCCGCCCGTACAGCGTCGTCCTGCTGGACGAGGTCGAGAAGGCCCACCCGGAGGTCTTCGACGTGCTGCTCCAGGTCCTGGACGACGGCCGGCTCACCGACGGCCAGGGCCGCACGGTGGACTTCCGCAACGCGATCCTGATCCTCACCTCCAACCTGGGCTCGCAGTTCCTCGTCGACCCGGCCACCCCGGAGGAGATGAAGAAGCAGCTGGTGCTGGAGTCGGTGCGGGCCGCGTTCAAGCCGGAGTTCCTCAACCGGCTGGACGACATCGTGGTCTTCGACCCGCTGGGCACCGCCGAGCTCAGCCGGATCGTCGACCTCCAGGTGGACCTGCTCGGCGCGCGGCTGCGCGAGCGCCGACTCACCCTCCAGGTCACCGCGGACGCCCGGGACTGGCTGGCCCGCACCGGCTACGACCCGGCGTACGGCGCCCGGCCGCTGCGCCGCCTGGTGCAGTCCGCGATCGGCGACCGGCTGGCCCGCGCCATCCTCTCCGGCGAGGTCCACGACGGCGACACCGTGGTGGTCGAGCGGGACGGGGACGCCGACCACCTCAGCGTCCGCGCGCGGGGGCCGCTGGAGAAGTAGTCCGGCAGGTCCGGCGGGCCGCCGCACCGGCAGCGGAGGGCGGCCCGCCGGACCTGCGCCGACCCCGTCGGCCACGTCCGGGCGCCCCTGTGAGCGAGGCCCCGGATGAGGCAGGATGGGACATGGAAGGGCGGCCTCTCATTGCCGGCCACCACGTGCACTGAGGAAGAGGACCCCCATGAGCATCGACCCGTCGTCCATCCCGTCGTTCGGCCTCCCCCAGGGCGGTCAGCCCGGCGGCGGTCAGGGTCGCCCGGCCGGCCCGCCGCCGATCATCGTTCCGGACCAGGCCCTGGTGACCCAGCTGCTCGACCAGATGCAGCTCAAGCACGTCGTGGACGAGGAGGGCGACCTCACCGCCCCCTGGGAGGGCTTCCGCGTCTACTACATGTTCCGCGGTGACCAGAAGGAGCTCTTCGCCGTCCGCGCGTTCTACGACCGCTCGTACCCGCTCGAGGACAAGGCCGAGATCCTCGACCTGATCGACGAGTGGAACCGCGAGACCCTGTGGCCCAAGGTCTACACGCACACCCACGAGGACGGCGTGGTCCGCCTGATCGGCGAGGCCCAGATGATCGTCGGCACCGGCGTCAACCTCGACTACTTCGTCACCACGACCGCCAACTGGACCCAGGCCGCCGTCGGCTTCGAGCAGTGGATCGTCGAGCGCCTCGGCCTCCAGAAGGAGATCGAGGGCGAGGAGGGCGAGGGCGGGGCCCCCGAGGACACCAACGAGGCCTGACCTCCCCCGAACACTTCGGCATCGGCCCGCCACCGGCACCCCGGTCGGCGGGCCGTGCTTGTCCCCGGCCGCCGACTGCCCCCAGGATGGGGCCGACGACGAGCCGTGAGGAGCTGCAATGGGTGCGAGGCCGCTGTTGAACCGCCGGCTGGCGGGCATGGGCACGACGATCTTCGCGGAGATGTCCGCCCTGGCCACCGCGACCGGCTCGATCAACCTCGGACAGGGCTTCCCCGACACCGACGGCCCGCGTGAGATCGCCGAGGCCGCGGCCCGCGCGGTGCTGGACGGGCAGGGCAACCAGTACCCGCCCGGTCCCGGCATCCCCGAACTGCGGACCGCGATCGCCGAGCACCAGCAGCGCTTCCACGGCCTGTCCTACGACCCCGACACCGAGGTCCTGGTCACCGCGGGCGCCACCGAGGCCATCGCCGCCGCCCTGCTCGCCCTGCTGGAGCCCGGCGACGAGGTGATCGCCCTCGAACCCTTCTACGACTCCTACGCCGCCTGCATCGCCATGGCGGGGGCCGTCCGGGTCCCGCTCACGCTGCGTGCACCGGACTTCCGGCCCGACCTGGACCGGCTGCGCGCCCTGGTCACCCCGCGTACCCGGCTGCTGCTGCTGAACACCCCGCACAACCCGACCGGCACCGTGCTCACCGCCGACGAACTGGCCGCGATCGCCGCCCTGGCCGTCGAGCACGACCTGCTGGTGATCGTCGACGAGGTCTACGAGCACCTGGTGTTCAGCGGCGCCCACCACCCGATCGCCGCCCTGCCCGGCATGCGCGAGCGCACCGTCTCGATCTCCTCGGCCGGCAAGACCTTCTCCTTCACCGGCTGGAAGGTCGGCTGGGTGACGGCGAGCGCGCCGCTGGTCTCGGCGGTCCGCACCGCCAAGCAGTACCTGACCTACGTCAGCGCCGGGCCGTTCCAGTACGCCGTCGCCGAGGCGCTGCGGCTGCCCGACAGCTACTTCACCTCCCTGCGCGCCGATCTGCTGCGCAAGCGGGACCTGCTCGCGGACGGGCTGGACGCGGCCGGCTTCCGGGTGTTCCGGCCCGCGGGCACCTACTTCATCACCACCGACATCACCCCGCTGGGCGAGAAGGACGGCATCGAGTTCTGCCGCGCCCTGCCCGGCCGGTGCGGCGTGGTCGCGATCCCCAACGCGGTCTTCTACGACGACTCCGCGGCCGGCCGGTCGCTCGTCCGCTTCACCTTCTGCAAGCGGGTCGAGGTGCTGGAGGAGGCCGTCGCCCGGCTCGGCCGGCTGTAGCCGCCGAGCGGCCTCGACCAGGGCGGGCCGGCACTCCGCCCCGGCCTGACGATCAGTCAACTCGACTACCCCACCTGACTTGTCACTGCCTGTGGGGCAACTCCCCATGCCCCGGCGGCACGAGTCGCGGCCGCCTGCGCCCGGCGTATCGCGGACGGGGGCGTGCGAGCCGCGCCCGCGGCGCATGACCAGAGTGCACGGCGCACGACCCGGGGCGAAGAGCGCGCGCGGTGCAGAGTCGCACACCGGGTCGATCAGACCAGGGAAGCGGGTGTGCTCGAAACGGTGAATGCTTGACAAAGTTGGGTAAATCACCGACGGACCCGGCGTATTCATGCTTCTCTGCTGCTGAATCTCCAGCCGGAATCCTTCCTTCCACGGTCGGCCGCGCCCTGGACCGCACAGCCACGAACAGCCTCGCCAACGCCTGGCCCTACTCGGATGCTGCACGGCGGGCGCGCACGGAGCTGAAACGCGGAGCCGAGCATGCTCACCACACTGCAGACCTCCTACACGGACACCCGCGCCGGTGACCTGGCCTGGTGCCTGGGCGGCGACCCGCTGCCCGCTCTCGCGGTTCGCGACCTGAGACTCGACAACGCCGGCCGCCCGGGCCCGCCCGGCACCCTCCAGCTGCGGCTGCTGGGCGCCTCGCACCAGGTGGTGATCGCCGCCGGCCCGGGCGAGTGCCTGGAGACGGTCGCCTGTCTGCCGGGCCGCCGCACCCCGCTGCCCGCCCGGGTCGCCAAACAGGTGGCCGGCTGGGAGTACGAGTTCGCGGCCCGGATCGAGGCACTGCCCCCGCACGAGTTCGCCGCCCGCGCCCAGGAGCTGCTGGCCCTGGTCGAGGGCCATCCGCGCGGCCTGGCCGGCGTCTTCCCCGGGGATCCCAGCGCCTTCACCGCACTCGTCACCCAGGGCGGCCCGGACCGGCTGCTCTGGCGCACCTGGCACGCCTACCCGCAGGAGGGCCAGCTGGTCTGCACCCGCTCCTCCCTCGTGGTGCCCCGGTGAGGGCGACCACCCGCCACCGACCGCCGAAGAACCCGGAATCGCACGCAGGAACGATCCGTCAACCTCCGGCACCCCGCTGTCCGTCGAATGGACGCAGCTATCCGTACCGAACGTCGCCTAGCGTTTGTTCGTGATCAACCATCCGGCCGGTCCGCCCGCTCAGCCGGGACTCGACCTCGACGACGGCAGCCCACCCCGGCTCGGGCGGAGCCTGACCCCCCTGCCCGCCCGCCGTCGCGCCCGGCTGCGCGCCCGCCCCCGGCTCGCCCGGCTGGCCGTCCTGCTGGCCGCGTTCGTCTGCGCGGCCTGCGGACTCGTCTACGAGCTCGAACTCGTGGCGCTCGGCAGCTATCTGCTCGGGGACTCGGTCACCCAAACCTCGGTCGTGCTCTCCGTCATGGTGTTCGCGATGGGCCTCGGCTCGCTGCTCGCCAAGCGCTTCACCCGCCGCCCCGCCACCGCCTTCGCCCTGGTCGAGTGCGCGCTCGCGCTCACCGGCGGGCTGTCCGTCCTCGCGCTCTACTCCTGCTGGGCCTGGATCGGCCGCTACCAGGCCGCCATGGTCGGGCTGACCTGTCTGATCGGCATCCTGATCGGCGCCGAGATCCCGCTGCTGATGACCCTCATCCAGCGGATCCGGCGGGAGGACGCCGGGCGGGCCGCGGCCGACCTGTTCGCCGCCGACTACGTGGGCGCGCTGATCGGCGGCCTCGCGTTCCCGTTCCTGATCCTGCCCGCCTTCGGCCAGGGCACCGGCGCGCTGGTCACCGGCGCGGTCAACGCCGTCGCGGGGGCCGCGGTGGTGCTCTGGCTGTTCCGCGAGGAGCCGGCGCCGAGGGTCCGCGCGCTGCTCTGGGGCGGCTGCGCGCTCGTCCTCGCCGTGCTCGCCGCGGCCGCCGCCTGGTCCGGGGCGGTCGAACGGGCCGCCCGGCACGCCCTGTACGGCGCGCAGGTCCGCTTCGCCGCCCACAGCCGGTACCAGGAGATCGTCCTCACCGGACCGGCCGAGGGGCCGCTGCGGCTCTACCGGGACGGGCGGCTCGCGGTCTGCGGCCCGGACGAGTACCGGGGCAGCGAGGCCCTGGTCCACCCCGCGATGGCCGCCGGACCGGACGCCCGGGTGCTGGTGCTCGGCGGCGGCGACGGGCTCGCCGCGCGGGAGGTGCTGCGGCACGGCGGAGTCCGCTCGGTGCTGCTGGTCGACCTCGACCCGGCGCTCACCCGGCTCGCCCGGACCGACCCGGGCCTGGCCGCGCTCTCCGGGCGCTCGCTGGACGACCCGCGGGTGCGGACGGTCGCCGCGGACCCACTGGAGTGGCTGCGCGGCGTCCGGCCGGGGGACCGGGCCTTCGACGTGGTGCTCGCCGACCTGCCCGCCCCCTCGGACGGCGGAACGGTGAAGTTCCACTCCCAGGAGTTCTACGGCCTCGCCACCCGGCTGCTCTCGCCAGGCGGGCGGCTGGCCGTCCGGGCGGGAAGCGACGAGCACGGCCTCTGGCAGGTCGAGTCCGGGCTGCGGGCTGCGGGCCTGCGCACCGTCCCCTACGCGGTCCAGGGCAGCCCGACGGCGAGCTGTGTGCCCGGCAGGGACGACGGCCAGGACTTCCTGCTCGCGGCCGCCGCCCAGCCCCCGCTCACCCTCTCCCCGGACGCCCCTCCCCCGCGCGCCCTCAGCTCGGACGCCCTGCGCGCCTCCTCCGCCCGGCTGACCGCCCGGCGCCCCGCCCGGCCGCCGGCCGCCCTGACCCTGCTGGGGCCGCACTGACCCGGCGGGACCGGGGTGGGACCGGGGTGGGGGCGGGGTGGGACCGGGGCAGGGAGCGCGGCCCGGGTGCGATCGGACCGCCCCCGGACGGAGCGGCCGGGGCGACCGGTGGGCCCCATCGCGGGGACCACCGGGGGTTGGGTCGGTAGGCTCCGTGGCATGGAGCATGAGGTTGTCGTCCCGATGCCTGCCGAACCGGTCCGGCAGGCGCTGCAGGATCCTGCCCTGCTGGCCCGCTGCGTGCCAGGGCTGAGCACCGAACCGGCCGCGGCCGGCCGCGGCCCCGCCGACGAGATCAGCGGACGGCTGCGCCTGCGGATCGGCACCTCCACCATCACCTACAAGGGCGTGCTCTCACTGATCGAGGGCCGCGAGGGCGTCCTCACCGTGTTCGCCGAGGGCCAGGAGGCGCGCGGCAGCGGCGAGGCCAGCGCCACCGTCCGGGTGAGCGTCGCGGACGGCACCGAGGGCGGCACCAGCCTGGTCCGCTTCACCGGCGACCTGAGCGCCACCGGGCGGCTCGCCGAGTTCGACGACGAGACCCTCGCCGCCGCCGGCCGCCGGCTGCTGGACCGCTTCGTCGCCGCCCTGGCCGCGCCGGAGGGCGCTGCCGAGGCGGAGCCGGAGGACGACGAGGAGGAGCCCACCGAGCCCGCCGAGGTCGTCGAGGGCTCCGAGGACGACCGGGCCGCCGCCGACGCCGAGAGCGCCGAAGCCGTCGAGGCCGCCGAGAACACCGACGGCATCGACGCCGCCGAGGCCTCCGAAGCCGCCGAGGAGGAGACCGGCGCCACCGTGCACTTCCTGGAGGACCGCCAGGACGAGCCCGGCGACGATCTGGACGACGACCTCTCCGACCTGATCGCCTTCTCCGACGCCGACGCCGAGCGCTTCGGCCTCCCCACCGGCGACCGCACCGAGCACCCCGGGCAGGACGACCGCGAGGGCTCCGGCGACTCCGGGAGCCCCACCGGGGACGGGGACCCGTCCACCGAGCTCCCCGCCGAGCTGCCCTTCGAGTACGAGCAGGAGCCGGTGCTCAGCGGTCCGGTCCGCCGCAGCATCGTCGGCCGCTCCGCCGAGGAGGTCGACCACGCCCCGCCGCGCGGCCGCTACGCCCCGGCCCTGCCGGCCCGCAGCGCGCGCGCCCGCGCCGCGTCCCGCTGGGGCGGCGAGGCCGGCGGCATCGTGGTGCCGGGCCCCGGCGGCCGCAATGCGGTGCCGTGGGTGATCGGCGGCGGGGTGGCCCTGCTGGGCGGCGCCGTGGTGCTGGTCAGGGCGCTGCGCCGACGCTAGGCCCTACCCGGGCCCACCGCCCGCAGGGCCTAGACTGAACGCTCATGAGCAACGACCTGAGCAACGACCGCGACGCCCTGCTGGCACAGATCAAGGACAAGGCCGTCGTGCACGGCAAGGTCACCCTCTCCTCCGGCAAGGAGGCGGACTACTACGTCGACCTGCGCCGGATCACCCTGGACGCGCAGGCCGCGCCGCTGGTCGGCCGGGTGATGCTGGACGTCACCGCCGACCTGGAGTACGACGCCGTCGGCGGGCTGACCCTGGGCGCCGACCCGGTGGCCGCCGCGATGCTGCACGCCGCCGCCGCCCGCGGCCGCGAGCTGGACGCGTTCGTGGTCCGCAAGGCGGGCAAGGCGCACGGTCTGCAGCGCCGGATCGAGGGCCCGGACGTCAAGGGCCGCCGGGTGCTGGCGGTCGAGGACACCTCCACCACCGGCGGCTCGGTGCTGACCGCCGTCGAGGCCCTGCGCGAGGCGGGCGCCGAGGTGGTCGGCGTCGCGGTGATCGTGGAGCGCGGCGGCGCCGCGGCGGTCGAGGCGACCGGCCTGCCCTACGTGACCGCGTACGACCTGGACGACCTGGGCCTCTGAGCCCGCGAGCCCCTCGGGCATCGGCACAACGGCCGGGGCCGGTCCTGTTTCACGTGAAACAGGACCGGCCCCGGCCGTTCGTCGTCTACGGGGTTCAGCCCCGGCGGTGGCGGCCGCCGGCCTGGACGGCCTCGCCGTCCTCGGCCACGGCCTCGGCGCCGCCCGCCTTCTTCTTCTTCCGCTCCCGCAGCACCTCGATCAGGATCGGCGAGACCGACAGCAGCACGATCAGCAGCACGGCCGGGATCAGGTACTTGTCGATCACCGGGGCGAGCGCGTCACCGAAGAAGTAGCCGATCAGCAGCATGGACTCGGTCCACAGCACGCCGCCGATCACGTTCCACAGGAAGAACGTCCGGGCCGGCATCTCCAGGGTGCCGGCGACCGGGTTCAGGAAGGTCCGGACGATCGGCATGAAGCGGGCCAGCACCACCGCCTTGCCGGGCCCGAACTTGTTGAAGTACTCCTCGGCCTTCAGCACGTACTCACGGCGGAAGATCTTCGACTCGGGCTTGTCGAACATCTTCGGCCCGGCCTTCACCCCGATCAGGTGCCCGAGCTGGGCACCGGCGATGGCGGCCACCGGGGCCCCGATCAGCAGCACCCCGATCGGCAGCTTCGTACCGTCGCCGAGCACCGACGAGGCGGCGTTCGAGGCGGCGACCCCGGCGATGATCAGCAGGGAGTCACCCGGGAAGAAGAATCCGACCAGGAGGCCGGTCTCCGCGAAGATGATCGCGATGAGCCCGATGGCACCGAGGGACGAGATCAGTGATTTGGCGTCGAGCAGATTGACGGCCAGCTGGTTGTAGTCCACGGCCGCAGGATAGCGGGCCCGTATTGACGCGGGCTTCGGACCGGGGGTCGAGAAGGCCGTCATCCCTTCGTCGCATGTGGGCCCCCGTCCCGACAGGCGGGCCACATGGTGGTCCGCGGGCCCGGGATGGGAAGATGGCCCCGGCGTCCCGGACCGCGGTCGCAAACACCCTCATTGTCGTACCGCAGCGGCCGCCTCGAACCTTGGTACAGGAGAGCCGCACCGCAGAGCCGCGCGTAGGCCCCGGTACCCCGGAGTCGTCACGAAGGCGTACACAGCGTCGGACAGCACCGTCCGTACGCCGCAACCCGACAGGAGCGGATTCGCATGCCCATCGCAACTCCCGAGGTCTACAACGAGATGCTCGACCGGGCCAAGGCGGGCAAGTTCGCCTACCCGGCCATCAACGTCACCTCGTCGCAGACCCTGCACGCCGCGCTGCGCGGCTTCGCCGAGGCCGAGAGCGACGGCATCATCCAGATCTCCACCGGTGGCGCGGAGTTCCTGGGCGGCCAGCACAACAAGGACATGGTGACCGGCGCCGTGGCGCTGGCCGAGTTCGCGCACATCGTCGCCGCCAAGTACGACGTCACCATCGCGCTGCACACCGACCACTGCCCTAAGGACAAGCTGGACGGCTACGTCCGCCCGCTGCTGGCGGTCTCCGCCGAGCGCGTCGCCAAGGGCCAGAACCCGCTGTTCCAGTCGCACATGTGGGACGGCTCCGCCGAGACCCTGAACGACAACCTGGCCATCGCCGAGGAGCTGCTGGCCCAGGCCGTCGCCGCCAAGATCATCCTTGAGGTCGAGATCACCCCGACCGGTGGCGAGGAGGACGGCGTCACCCACGAGATCAACGACGAGCTGTACACCACCGTCAACGACGCCGTCCGCACCGCCGAGGCCCTGGGCCTGGGCGAGAAGGGCCGCTACCTGCTGGCCGCCTCCTTCGGCAACGTGCACGGCGTCTACAAGCCGGGCAACGTCGTGCTGAAGCCGGGCCTGCTGCGCGAGCTGCAGGACGCGATCGGCAAGCAGTACGGCAAGACCGACCCGTTCGACTTCGTCTTCCACGGCGGCTCGGGCTCCACCACCGAGGAGATCGCCACCGCGCTGGAGAACGGCGTCGTGAAGATGAACCTCGACACCGACACCCAGTACGCCTTCACCCGCCCGGTCGTGGACCACATGTTCCGCAACTACGACGGCGTGCTGAAGGTCGACGGCGAGGTCGGCAAGAAGAACACCTACGACCCGCGCACCTGGGGCAAGCTCGCCGAGGCCGGCATGGCCGCCCGCGTACTGGAGGCCGCGCAGCAGCTGCGCTCGGCCGGCAACCGCCTGAAGTAAGACCCCCGTCCCAACCGACGGCAGGGTCTGCGGTCGCGCCCCCCAGTGGTTCACTGGGGGGCATGACCATCCACCAGAACCTCCTCGGGGGTCCGCCCCCGACGCACCTGCCCGCCGAGCCCGCTCCGCTGGAGCTGCTGGCCGGCGGCGCCTCCCCGGCCGAGGTCGCGGCGAAGTTCCCGACCTCCTCGCTGGCCTGGGCCCAGCTCGCCGACGACGCCTTCGCCGCCGGCCGCACCGTCGAGTCCTACGCGTACGCCCGGACCGGGTACCACCGCGGGCTGGACTCGCTGCGCCGGGCCGGCTGGAAGGGCCACGGCCCGGTGCCGTGGGAGCACGAGCCGAACCGCGGCTTCCTGCGGGCGCTGCACGCGCTCGGCCGGGCCGCCGCCGCGATCGAGGAGAAGGAGGAGGCGGAGCGCTGCGCGCAGTTCCTCCGGGACAGCTCGCCGACCGCCGCCGCCACCCTGGGCTGACCGGCCCGGTCCGACCGACCGCCCCCGCCGCCCACCCGGGCGGCGGGGGCGCCGCGCGCCCGTAAACGCCCTGCGTACCGGGTGCGTGGACATGCACAGGGTCTCCGTGCCAGGGTGGGCGGGCGAGGGGGGCGCACACGTCGGTTCGAACGCTCCGCGGCCCCCGCCGGTCCGACAGGAAGCCTTCGACGTGCCCCCAGCAAGATCCGCCCAGCGCGGCACCCGTGCCCGCAGCGCCGGCCCGCGAGGCGGCCGGGCACGCGGCAGCCAGGCGGGCACCGGACAGGCACGCGGCAGCCGGCGCCGGCGCCGCCCGCGCCGCCGGCTCGGACCGGGCATGATCGCCGCGCTGGTCGCGGCGCTGGCGATACTCGGCGGCACCCTCTTCATCCTCAACCGGCCCTCCGTGCTGCCCGGTACCGGACCGACCGCCCAGGGCCGGGTCGCCCCGCCCGGCGAGAGCTCCGCCCCCGCCGCCGCGCCCGCCACGACCGCCCCGGTGCCCACCCCCACCCCGGAGCCGCCCGCCCCGCCGCCCGTCGTGGAGCCCAGCGCCCCCGACCCGGGACCGGCCAAGGGCGCCGGCACCTTCACCGTCGCCCCGGGCGCCGCCGCACCGGTCGGCAAGGGGACCGTCCGCCGCTACCGGGTGGAGGTCGAGGACGGCATCGGCATCGACCCGCCGGCCGCCGCCGCCCAGGTCCAGGGCATCCTCGCCGACAAGCGCGGCTGGACCAACGACCGCAAGAACGGCTTCCAGCTGGTGGCGGGCGGCGCGTACGACTTCACCGTGAAGATCGCCTCGCCGGCCACCGTGGACAAGATCTGCGGCGCCGCCGGCCTGGACACCCACGGCGAGGTGAACTGCAACGTCGGCAACCAGGTGCTGGTCAACGTCAAGCGCTGGAACACCGGGTCACCGCAGTTCAGCGGGCCGATCGACGAGTACCGGGCGCTGATCGTCAACCACGAGGTGGGCCACCGGATCGGCCACGGGCACGAGACCTGCCCGGGCAAGGGCAAGCCCGCGCCCGCCATGATGCAGCAGATCTACGGCCTCAAGGGCTGCGAGCCCAACGCCTGGCCGTACACGGCGGAGGGCACCTATCTGGGCGGCCCGTCGGTGCCCTGACCCGGGCCACCACCGGGACCGATCCGAGACCTGTTCAACGGCGTCCCGGGACAACCCCGACGTAGGCTGACCGGATGACAGCTGACCGCACGACAGCCAAGATGCGCCGCGTCCCCGCTCTGCTGGGCGCCGTCGGGATCGTCCTCGGCGCGGCCGCCTGCTCCTCCTCCGGAGACTCGGACAGCAGCTCGGGCGGCGGGGGGAAGCTCTCCTACGACCAGGTGCGGTCGACGGCCCAGGGACTGTCGAAGACCGGACCGTGCCCCTTCGGCCTCGACCTCGCGGCGGCCCTGAAGAGCGCCGGGATCGACCGCCCGGTGACCGCCGGGGCCAAGGACGAGCAGCCGGTGGGCACCGACCTCGGCGACGGCGTCCCGGCCCAGGACTGGCCCTCCGGCGCCAGCCACCCGGCGGAGCTGCCCTCGATGCCCGCCACTCCCCCCTCCGCGTGGGTGACCTGCACCTACACGGTGGGTTCGACGCCCGTCCGGATCGATCTGCTGGCCATTCCCCAGAACGACGTCGCGGTCAACATGATGCTGCCGCACATCCAGCGCTTCGGGAACGTCGGGGTGGCCCAGCTGAGCCAGTTCGCCGGTGACAAGGCCAAGGCCGGCGAGACCAGGCTCACCCCGGGCGAGGCCTCGGTGGGCGTCACCCGGGTCGCGGTCAAGGGCAAGGGCGACCTGGTGCTGACGCTCACCCAGGACACCGTGAACGCGGAGGTGGAGCGCTCCCTGATCGGCGAGCCGCTGCGCAAGGCGACGGCGCAGCTCGCCACCCAGCTGCGCCCGTGACCCCTCGCCGGCCCCGGGCTCGGCCCAGTGCCCGAGCCAGGGCCCGGACCACTGCCCGCGCCAGGGCCCGGGCCAGTACTCAGCCCAGGACGGGCAGGTAGGCGCGGAGGTCGCTGCGCTCGCCGCTGGCCGACACCGCTCCGGCGTCCACCGCGGACGCCCAGCCGGTACGGCCGGTGGCGAGCCGGATCCAGGTGAGCGGGTCGGTCTCGACCACGTTCGGCGGGGTGCCGCGGGTGTGCCGCGGCCCCTCGACCGCCTGCACCACGGCGTACGGCGGGATCCGCAGCTCGACCGCGCCGCCGGGCGCCTGGTCGGCGAGGGCGTCGGCCAGCAGCCGGGTGACGGCGGCCAGCGCCTGCCGCTCGTGCGGGAAGGCCGCCGACCCCACCGCGTCGGCCAGGTCGTCGGCGTGCACGACCGTCTCGACCAGCCGCGTCACCAGCATGTCGGTGAGCGACATCGAGCCGAGCCGGATCTCGAACCGCCGGCCCGGGGTGGCCGTCCCGGGCTCGGCCAGGACGGCGATCAGCCCGGCCGCGGCCCGCTGGAAGGCGTCCGCCACCGAGGCCGGCGCTCCGCCGAACTCCCCCGCCGCCTTCTCCCTGGCCTGCGCGTCGAGCAGCGGCGCGACCGTGCCGACCCGGACGACCCACTGCAGCAGGTCCAGCGGTGCCCGCCCCTCCAGCGGGTCGCCGAGGTGGGCCGGCACCCAGTCGATCTGGACGGCGAGGTGCGCGATCAGCTCACGCACCGTCCACTCCCCCAGCCGGGTCGGCCGGGCGAGCAGGTCCGCGGCGTCGGGGCGGGCGCAGAGGTCCCGGACGGTGTCGCGCAGTGCGGCGGTCTGCGCCGCCAGCGCGGCGCTGACCTTCGGGTGCTGGTACGTACGGGACTTGGCAGGCATGCGCCCCAACATACGCCGAGGGGCGGACGGTTCCGCAGAACCGTCCGCCCCTCTGCTATTCGCCCGCTCGCCTCTTGGCCGCTCGGGGCGGCCCTTCAGCTCGGTGCGGGGTGTCAGGCGAGCAGGGCCTCGATGACGCCGGTGTGGGCGTCCTTCAGCTCGGCCAGCGAGACGGTGAACTGGCCCTGGACGTCCAGGACATCGCCGTCGACCACACCGATGCGGGTGGCCGGAAGGCCCCGCGCGGTGCACATGTCGTTGAACCGGAGCTCCTCGCTGCGCGGCACCGCGACGACCGCGCGGCCGGCCGACTCGGAGAACAGGAACACGAACGGGTCCTGGCCCTCGGGCAGGATGATCCGCGCACCGTGACCGCCCTTGAGGCAGCTCTCCACCAGGGCCTGGCCGAGGCCGCCGTCGGAGAGGTCGTGCGCGGCGTCGATCATGCCGTCGCGCGAGGCGGCGATCAGGATGTCGCCGAGCAGCCGCTCGCGCTCCAGGTCGACCTTGGGCGGCAGACCGCCCAGGTGGTCGTGGACCACCTGCGACCAGGCCGAGCCGCCGAGCTCGTCCGCCGTGTCGCCGAGCAGGTAGAGCAGCTGCCCCTCCTCGGCGAAGGCGATCGGGGTGCGGCGGGTGACGTCGTCGATCACGCCGAGCACCGCGACCACGGGGGTCGGGTGGATGGCGGTCTCGCCGGTCTGGTTGTAGAGCGAGACGTTGCCGCCGGTCACCGGGGTGCCGAGCTCCAGGCAGGCGTCGGCCAGACCGCGGGTGGCCTCGGCGAACTGCCACATCACGTCCGGGTCCTCGGGGGAGCCGAAGTTGAGGCAGTCGGAGATCGCGAGCGGCTTGGCACCGCCGGCCGCGACGTTGCGGTACGCCTCGGCGAGGGCCAGCTGGGCACCGGTGTACGGGTCCAGCTTGGTGTAGCGGCCGTTGCCGTCGGTGGCGACCGAGACGCCGAGGTTGGTCTCCTCGTCGATCCGGATCATGCCGGAGTCCTCGGGCACCGAGAGCACGGTGTTGCCGAGCACGTAGCGGTCGTACTGGTCGGTGATCCAGGACTTGGAGGCCTGGTTGGGCGAGCCGGCGACCTTGAGCAGGTCGGCCTTCAGGCCCTCACCGGTGGTCGGCCGGGCGAGGCGCTCGGCGGTCGGGGCGTCGGCCTGCAGCGCGTCCTGCCAGCTCGGGCGGGCGTACGGGCGCTGGTAGGTCGGACCCTCGTGGGCGACGGTGCGCGGCGGCACGTCGACCACCAGCTCGCCGTGCCAGAAGATCTCCAGACGCTCGCCGTCGGTCACCTCACCGATGACGGTGGCGATGACGTCCCACTTCTCGCAGATCTCCAGGAAGCGGTCGACCTTGCCGGGCTCGACGATGGCGCACATGCGCTCCTGCGACTCGCTCATGAGGATCTCCTCGGGCGAGAGCGTGTTGTCGCGCAGCGGCACGGTGTCCAGCTCGATCCGCATACCGCCGGAGCCGGCCGAGGCCAGCTCGGAGGTGGCGCAGGAGAGGCCGGCGCCGCCGAGGTCCTGGATGCCCTTGACGAGCTTCTCGGAGAAGATCTCCAGGGTGCACTCGATGAGGAGCTTCTCCTGGAACGGGTCGCCGACCTGGACCGCCGGGCGCTTGGCCGGGCCGGTGGCGTCGAAGGTCTCGGAGGCGAGCACCGAGACACCGCCGATGCCGTCGCCGCCGGTGCGGGCACCGTAGAGGATGACCTTGTTGCCGGCGCCGGAGGCCTGCGCGAGGTGGATGTCCTCGTGCTTCATCACGCCCACGCACAGGGCGTTGACCAGCGGGTTGCCCTGGTAGCAGGAGTCGAAGACGACCTCGCCGCCGATGTTCGGCAGGCCCAGGCAGTTGCCGTAGCCCCCGATGCCCGCGACGATCCCGGGCAGCACGCGCCGGGTGTCGGGGTGGTCGGCCGCACCGAAGCGCAGCGGGTCCATCACGGCGACCGGGCGGGCGCCCATCGCCAGGATGTCGCGCACGATGCCGCCGATGCCGGTGGCCGCGCCCTGGTAGGGCTCGATGTACGACGGGTGGTTGTGCGACTCCACCTTGAAGGTGACCGCGTAGCCCTGGCCGACGTCGACCACACCGGCGTTCTCGCCGATGCCGACGAGCATCGCGTCGCTCTGCGGCTTCTTCTCGCTGAACTGCTTCAGGTGGACCTTGGAGCTCTTGTACGAACAGTGCTCCGACCACATGACCGAGTACATCGCGAGTTCGGCGCCGGTGGGGCGGCGGTCGAGAATCTCGCGGATGCGGGCGTACTCGTCCTGCTTGAGGCCCAGCTCGGCCCAGGGCTGGGAGGCGTCCGGGGTCTGCTCGGCGTTCTTGACGGTGTCGAGGCTCATCAGGCGTTCACCAGCTGCTTCAGGACGGAAGTGAAGAAGCCCAGGCCCTCGACGGTCGGACCGGTGAGCGGCTCCACGGCGTGCTCCGGGTGCGGCATCAGGCCGACGACATTGCCGGCGGCGTTGGTGATGCCGGCGATGTCACGGTACGAACCGTTCGGGTTACCGTACCCGTCGGCGGCGTTGCCACCGGTCAGGTAACGGGCGACCACGCGGCCCTCCGCCTCCAGCTCGTCGAGGACGTGCGCCTCGGCGACGAAGCGGCCCTCGCCGTTCTTCAGCGGGACGACGATTTCCTGGCCGGCCGAGTAATCCCGGGTCCAGGCGGTGCCGGCGTTCTCGATCCGCAGCTTCTGGTCGCGGCAGATGAAGTGCAGCGAGTCGTTGCGGGTGAGCGCGCCGGGCAGCAGGTGCGATTCGCACAGCACCTGGAACCCGTTGCAGATACCGAGAACCGGCATTCCCAGCTTCGCCTGCTCGATGATGGTGTCCATCACCGGGGAGAAGCGGGAGATGGCGCCGCAGCGCAGATAGTCGCCGTAACTGAATCCGCCCGGCAGGACGACGGCGTCGACCTGGTGGAGATCCTTGTCACGGTGCCAGAGGGCGACCGGCTCGGCGCCGGCCAGGCGGACCGCGCGCTGGGCGTCGCGGTCGTCGAGGGAACCAGGAAAAGTGACGACGCCGACTCGGGTGGTCACTTGCCCTCCTCCTCGACGCGGACTGTGAAGTCCTCGATCACGGTGTTGGCGAGGAAGGTCTCGGCGGCTTCGCGGATCCGGGCGAGCGCGGCGTCGTCGACCGGGCCCTCCAGTTCCAGCTCGAAGCGCTTGCCCTGGCGGACGTCGGCGATCCCGGCGAATCCGAGACGGGGCAGTGCACGCTGCACCGCCTGTCCCTGGGGGTCGAGGATCTCCGGCTTGAGCATGACGTCGACTACGACGCGTGCCACTGGCACTCCCGGTGGTGTCTTCGTGAAGGCGGGGGAACTCCAGACTACCGGGGGTTTCGGGCGACTTTGCTGGCCGGGCCGGGCGACGCGCGTAGACCCGCGCCCCTTACGCCCCAAGGGTTCCGGCACTCCGGCCCACCCCATTTCAGCGGTTTCGGCACGGCATCGAGAGCGGACGAAGAACGCCCGAATACGGCACTCCGGGACAGATCGGCCAGCCGAGTGCACCGGTATCCGGCACTCCGGCGAAGACACGTGAATATCCGGAAAAGAAAGCCGGACTCTTCGATTTCGACCCGCTTCGGGTGCAGAATAGGGCCACCTGCTGCGGCAAGTGCTGCGTATCCGGCACGCCATCGGGCTGCCCGTATGTGCTTGCGCACGTGGTGCACATCAGGCCCCGGGAGCGCACCCCGCGCCCCTTCGGCCGAATTGCCCGAGAGGATTGACACCCATGGCTCAGCGTGTAGTCGTCACGCTCTCCGACGACCTGGACGGCGGCGCGGCCGCGGAAACCGTCCACTTCGGCGTCGACGGGAAGTCGTACGAGATCGACCTGTCCCTGGACAACGCGGAAAAGCTGCGGGAGGCCCTCGCGCCCTTCGTCGCGGCCGGCCGTCGTCAGAGCCGTACCGGTAAGTCCTTCCGCCGCACCGCGCTCACCCCGGACCCGGCCGCCGTGCGCGCCTGGGCCCAGTCGCGCGGCATGGAACTGCCCGCCCGGGGCCGTATCCCCAAGCACGTGTACGAGGCCTTCGCCGAGGCGAACTGACCTCGGCGGAGCCCGGTCGCCCCGCCCGCCCGAAAGGGTGGGGCGACCACCCCGACCGATGGGGTAGAGTAATCCTCGTCGCCGCAACGGAGAGATCCAGAGAGGCGGCCGGTGCCCCACCAGGTACCGTGCGGACGTGGCTCAGTTGGTAGAGCATCACCTTGCCAAGGTGAGGGTCGCGAGTTCGAATCTCGTCGTCCGCTCGCAGTGCGCGAGCACAGTACAACTCAATATCTCCATCCTGCGGACGTGGCTCAGTTGGTAGAGCATCACCTTGCCAAGGTGAGGGTCGCGAGTTCGAATCTCGTCGTCCGCTCCAGTACGAAGGGCCCCCTCATCGAGGGGGCCCTTCGGCATTTCCCCCGCCATTCCCCCCGCGCGCACCCATGACATTTGTCATCGCCCACCCGTGGATCCGCACCCCGCACCGGTGACGGCGCGCACTGCCCGCGGCGCCCGGGCGGCGGAAGGCTTGAGCCATGGAAACGAGCCAGCACCGCGCCCCGGACGACAGCGTGATCGAGGTCACCGGCCTGCACCGCCACTACGGTTCCGGCGCCTCCGGCTACCGCGCCGTCCGCGGCATCGACCTGGACGTTCGGCGCGGCGAGCTGTTCGCGCTGCTCGGCACCAACGGCGCCGGCAAGACCTCCGCCATGGAGCTGATCGAGGGCCTCGCCGCCCCGACCGAGGGACAGGTCCGGGTGCTCGGCCACGACCCGTACCGCGAGCGCGCCGCCGTCCGCCCCCGGATCGGCATCATGCTCCAGGAGGGCGGCTTCCCCGGCGACCTCACCGTCGCCGAGACCGGCCGCAGCTGGTCCGGCCTGACCAGCGGGGCCCGCCCGGTGGACGAGGCGCTGGAGCTGGTCGGCCTGCTCGGCCGCCGCAACGTCCGGGTCAAGCAGCTCTCCGGCGGCGAGCGCCGCCGGCTCGACCTCGCGATGGCCCTGCTCGGCCGGCCCGAGGTGCTCTTCCTGGACGAGCCCAGCACCGGACTCGACCCGGAGGCCCGCGCCGCCGTCTGGAACCTGGTGCGCGAGCTGCGCGCCGAGGGCACCACCGTGCTGCTCACCACGCACTACCTGGAGGAGGCCGAGGAGCTGGCCGACCGGCTGGCCATCATGCACCGCGGCCGGGTCGTCACCACCGGCACCGTGGCCGAGGTGATCGCCGGCCGCCCCTCCCGGATCACCTTCGAGCTCCCCGAGTTCACCGGGGCCTCGCTGCCCCCGCTGACCGGTGCCGAGGTCGTCGCGGTCGGCCGGCGGATCACCGTGCAGACCCCGCGTCTCCAGGCCACCCTCACCGAGCTGCTGGTCTGGGCCGACCGGCACGGGATCACGCTCGACGCACTCGACGCCCGAAGCGCCTCGCTGGAGGAGGCCTTCCTCGCGATCGCCGCCGAGGCCGCCCACGAGCCCCCGGCCGAGACCCCCGCCGTCCCCACCGCCCGCCGCCGCCTGATCGGATCCGCCCGATGACCACCGCCACCGCCACCGCCCGCAGTCTCGCCGCCGGCCGCACCACCACCACCGGACGGCTGCTCGCCCTCGGCCGCGCCGAGGCCGTCCTGCTGCTGCGCAACCGCACGGCGCTGTTCACCGCCCTGCTGCTGCCGCTGCTGCTGATCGCCGGGCTGAGGAACGTGCTCGACGAGCAGGCCAAGGACAACCCCGGCCTGGACGTCGACTCGCTGCTGGTCAACGGCGCGATCGGGATGATCCTGGCCTTCGTCGTCTACTACAACCTGACCGCCGCCTACGTGGCCCGGCGCGGCGAGCTGGTGCTCAAGCGGCTGCGCACCGGCGAGGCCCGGGACATCGAGATCCTGGCCGGCACCGCGGTGCCCTCGGTCGGCCTCGCCCTGCTGATGTGCACCGTGGTCGGCGTCGTCGGCGCCTTCGCGCTCAAGCTCAGCGCCCCGGTCAACCCGCTGCTGATGGTCGCCGGGCTGGTCCTGGTCATCGGCACCCTGATGGGGCTCGCCGCCCTCTCCAGCGCCTTCACCAGGACGGTCGAGAGCGCCGGTATCACCACCATGCCGGTCCTGCTGCTCTCCCAGTTCGGCTCCGGCCTGTTCTTCCCGCTGGAGGTCATGCCGGACGGGATGGCCGACGTCTGCCGCCTGCTGCCCACCACCCCGGCCTTCCAGCTGATCCGCCTCGGCTGGTTCGGCACCGACGGCTCCGCGGCCGCCACCGGCTTCGCCGGCACCTGGTCGACCGCCGCCCCGTACCTGGTCACCGGCGGTGTCTGGTTCGCCCTCGCCGCCTGGGGCGCCGTGCGCTACTTCCGCTGGGAGCCCCGCCGCTGACGCGGGGCCGGACGGATCCAGGGTGTGTTTGCAAAGTCGCGTCGGACCAGGCGGGACTTTGCAAACACGTCCTGGCCGCACCTGATAGGAAGAGCGCAGCAGCACGATCATGATCGAACGGGGAGCGGATCAGATGAACGTCCTGGCACCGGTGCGCACCTGGAAGGGCTACGGCAAGCCCCAGCGCACCGAGCTCTACCTCCGCTGGTCGCTCTACCTGATGCCGATGCTGATGCTGCCGCTCTCCGCGCTGTCCGTCGCCGGCGCCGTCGGACAGCAGCTCTCCCACGGGATCGCCCAGGTCTGCCTGGTCGTCGCCCTGGCCACCACGCTGGTGACCCTGCGGGCCTTCCGCACCTCGCTCGACCACTACCTGAAGCGGCCCGCCGACCACCTGCGCTGGCTCGCCGTCACCGGCGCCGTGGTGCTGGTCGGCTCGTGGGCCGTGCTGCTGCTCGGCCCGGCCGACGGCGGCCCGAAGGACCCCGGCGGCCCTCCGTTCACCATCGTGATCGTCTCCTCGCTGGTGGCCGCGGGCTTCGGCCCGGCGGGCGTGGGCCTGTCGGTGCGCCACGCCTGCGCGGCCGGGTTCGGGCTGCTGGCCCTGCTCGCCCCCGCCCTGCTGCTGGCCGGCATCGGCGTACCGGCGACGGTCGGCCTGCTGGTCGCCCTGGCGATCGCCCTGACCTTCGTCGCCGCCAGCTGCCGCAGCTTCGCCTGGCTGCAGTCGGTGGTCTGGGAGCTGGACGCCGCCCGCGAGGCGCAGTCCCGGCTGGCCGTGGCCGAGGAGCGGCTGCGCTTCTCCCGCGACCTGCACGACGTGATGGGCCGCAACCTCACCACCATCGCGCTGAAGAGCGAGCTCGCCGTCCAGCTGGCCCGCCGCGGCCGCCCCGAGGCCGCCGACCAGATGACCGAGGTGCAGCGGATCGCCCAGGAGTCCCAGCGCGAGGTCCGGGACGTGGTCCGCGGCTACCGCACCGCGGACCTGCACGCGGAGGCGATCGGCGCCCGCGCGGTGCTCCGCGCCGCCGACGTGGCCTGCGAGATCGACCTCGGCGGGGACGCCGACGGACTGCCCCAGCCGGTCCAGTCGGTGTTCGGCTGGGTGATCCGGGAGGCGACCACCAACGTGCTGCGGCACAGCGAGGCGGGCCGCTGCGCGATCCGGCTGCACCGGGAGGACGGCCGGGCGGTGCTGGAGCTGGAGAATGACGGGGTGCCGGACGTCCCGATCCCCTCCCAGGGCAGCGGCACCGGGCTGCGCGGACTGCGCGAACGGCTCGCCGCCCACGACGGCGAGCTGGTCGTCCCGGCCGCCGGGCCGGGCCGCTTCCGGCTGCTCGCCAGCGTCCCGCTCCGGCCCTGACCCGCCCTGAGACCCGCCCTGACCCGCCCTGACCAGCCCCGACCCGTCCCGCTCCGGCCCGCTCGGCTACGGAAGAAGGCCCCACCGATGACCGACCCCGCCCCCGTACGCGTCCTGCTCGCGGACGACGAGCACCTGATCCGGGGCGCGCTGGCCGCGCTGCTCTCCCTGGAGGAGGACATCGTCGTGGTCGCCGAGGCCGCCTCCGGCCCGGAGGCGCTGGCCATGGCGAAGGCGCACCGCCCGGACATCGCGGTGCTGGACCTGCAGATGCCCGGACTGGACGGCATCGAGGTGGCCACCGAGCTGCGCCGGCTGCTGCCGGACTGCCGCGCGATGATCGTCACCGGCCACGGCCGCCCCGGCTACCTGAAGCGGGCGCTGGAGGTCGGGGTGCGCGGCTTCCTGCCGAAGACCGTCTCGGCGGCCGACCTCGCCGGGATCATCCGCACCGTGCGGGCCGGCGCCCGGTACGTCGACCCCGAGCTCGCGGCGGACGCGATCAGCGCGGGCGAGACCCCGCTGACCCCGCGCGAGACGGACGTGCTGGAGCTGGCCGCCGACGGCACCTCGATCGCCGGGATCGCCGACCGCGCGGCGCTCTCCCAGGGAACCGTCCGCAACTACCTCTCCTCGGCGGCCGCCAAGCTGGGCGCCGAGAACCGCCACGCGGCGGTGCGGATCGCCCGCGAGCATGGCTGGATCTGACCAGCCGTGCCCGCGGGCGCGCCGGTCACTGCCAGGTGGTGCCGGTCAGCCGCTCGTACGCCTCGATGTACTTGCTGCGGGTGAGCTCGACGATCTCGGCCGGCAGCGCCGGCGGCGGCAGCTCGCTGTGGCGGTCCCAGCCGGAGGCCGGGGAGGTCAGCCAGTCGCGGATGAGCTGCTTGTCGAAGGACGGCTGCGCGTGGCCGGGCTCCCACTCGTCGGCCGGCCAGTAGCGCGAGGAGTCGGGGGTGAGCACCTCGTCGCCGATCACCAGCCCGCCGTCCAGCAGGCCGAACTCGAACTTGGTGTCGGCCAGGATCAGACCGCGCTCGCGGGCGATGTCCCGGGCCCGGGAGTAGACCGCGAGGGTGGTCTGCCGCAGCTGGGCGGCCAGGTCGGCGCCGATCCGGCGGGCGGTCTCCTCGTAGGGGACGTTCTCGTCGTGGTCGCCGACCGCGGCCTTGAGGGCCGGGGTGTAGATCGGGGCGGGCAGCTCGGAGCCGTCGTCCAGGCCCTCCGGCAGGGCGATGCCGCAGACCGTGCGGTCGGCGCGGTACTCGCTGAGGCCGGAGCCGGCCAGGTAGCCGCGGGCGACGCACTCGACCGGGATCATCTCCAGGCTGCGGCAGACCAGCGTGCGGCCCTTCCAGTCGGCGGGGGCGCCGGCCGGGACCTCGGTGGAGATGACGTGGTTGGGCACCAGGTCGGCGATCCGCTCGAACCACCACAGCGAGAGCTGGGTGAGGATGCGGCCCTTGTCGGGGATCTCGTTGGGCAGCACCCAGTCATGGGCCGAGGTGCGGTCGCTGGCGACCATCACCAGCTCGCCGGACTCGGTGCGGTAGAGGTCGCGCACCTTGCCGGTGTGCAGGTGGACCAGGCCGGGCACCTGGACCGGCTCGGGCTTGGTGACAAATCCGCTCAAGGTCGTCTCAGTCCTCAGTGGTGGTTCGCGTGCGTGTGGGGCGCGAATGGGGAGGTCACTGCACCCGAGTCTGTCATGAAGGCCTGTGCGGACAGGCCCCTGGGGCCGTCAGCCGTTCTTGCAGAGGTGGTCCAGCAGGTTGGCGGTGGCCCGCTGGATCCGCTCGTCGGTGAGGCCCGGCCGGTCCAGCGCGGGCGACCAGGCGAAGGTCCCGGCGGCGAACACGTAGGCGCCGCTCGGTGCCCGGTACAGCGAGGTCTCCTGGTAGCGGGTGCGGCCGGCCAGGTCCTTGTACGGGGAGTGCGCGAGCAGCACCCGCTCGGTGTGCTCGGGCAGCGCCACCTTGGGGTAGTAGCGGTCCGCCTCGCCCGCGACCAGCCCGGACAGCTCGTCGCCCTCCTGCACGCCGGTGCCGTCCCAGAGCCAGTGCGCGGTGTGCCGGGCGACCAGCGGGACGGGCGCGGCGACCCGGCCGGAGTACTGGAGGCCCAGCAGGTGCTGCTCCGGCTCGCCGGCGTCGCGCCAGAGCGCGCTGGCGGCGCCGCCGGCCCCGGCGGCCGGGCTGCCGGGCGGGACCTTCTGCCGCTTGCGGCAGTTCAGCAGCCGGTTGGGCTCGCCGGAGGCGGCGGCGGACAGCTCGACCCGCCAGTACATGGTGTTGGCGGAGAGGAAGACCAGCGAGGTGCCGCCGTCGCGGGCCCGCTCGGCGGCCCGGCGCATCGGCTCGGACCAGTACTCGTCGTGGCCGGGGAAGACCAGCGCGCGGTGCCGGGACGGGTCGACCAGCCCGGCGTGCAGATCGGTGGCGGTGGCGTAGGAGAGGTCGTAGCCGTAGCGCTCGGCCCAGCGGATGAAGTCGTAGGCGTGACCGACGTGCAGCGGCAGGCCGGCGGTGGCGTGCGGGCGGTCGAAGGAGACGGTGACGGCCGCCTCCGACTCCCCGACCAGCCCGCCCTGGTCGTCCCAGGCGTGGTAGAGGCTGGCGCCGCTGCGGCCGTCCTCGGGGAAGAGGTTGTAGGCCTGCCAGGTCACGTCCGGGAGCACCAGCAGCAGCTCGGCGGCGTGCGCCTGGTCCTCGAAGTCCCGGACCGTGAACGGGATGTGGCTGCGGTGCAGCATGTCGGCGGTGGTCAGGACGGCGACGTAGGCGCCGGGCTGCCAGTGGGCGGGGATCTGCAGCCGCCAGGAGTGCCACCAGTGGTGGCAGGAGACGGTGCGGCCGACGACCAGCGGGGCGGGCTGGGCCAGCCCGGCGATCAGCGGACTGGACGTCATGTGGCGGGCGCCGTCGCCGCCGTAGTGGCCGATCCGGTAGACGCCCACGGTGAACTCGCGCGGCGGGTTGACGGTGACCCGGAAGTCCACCGAGCCGCCGGGGCGGACGATGCCGGCCGAGGCGAAGCCCTTGATCTGCTGCACCACGTCGTTGGCGCCCTGCGGGGTGCCGACCGGCGGCTTGGGTCTGACACCGCCGGCGAGCGGCTGCTGCCCGGGGGCGTCCACCGAGACGTACCAGGGGAGGGCGCCCTCGGCGCCCTCCAGGTACTGGTCCGGACTGCGCAGCCAGGGCAGTGGGCCCTGGCCGAAGGGGTCGGAGACGCTGTACGCGTGCGTTCCGGACTCCCAGCGGCGGTTGAGTTCCGTCCCCACGCGCCCCTCCCACAGGTGCACCCTCCACCGGCTGGCATGTGCCTCCCGGATGTGCGTGCGGTCTAATACACCACACAGTGCTGGCGCTGCGTCACCCCACGGTAGCAACTAGTGGCGGTCAATCTTCCGGGTCGCCCCGCAGAGGGCCCCCGGCCTGCGAAGACCCGGCGGAGCCGGCCGTGGCGGGGGCGCGAACCCGCCCGCCGAGCGCCCCGCCGGGCGGCCGCCTCAGAGCCGGACCGGCTTCTCCAGCCGGACATCGGCCGCGTCCAGCCAGGCGCGCAGCGGCCCGTCCTGGCCCTGCTCGACGGCCTGGGCGACCGGCCCGGCGAGATCGGTGCGCCGCACCCCGCCGAGCACCAGCACCGGGCCGTCCAGCCAGTCCAGGCCGGGGGTGGCACCCGCGGTGTCGACGGCGGCGCAGCAGACCATCGCGGTGACGTGGTCGACCAGCAGGTCCCGGCCGCTGCGGACGGGTTCCAGCAGCGGGGCGGGGGCGGTGGTGCGGGCCAGCTGGGCGGTGAGCGCGGCGGCCAGCGGCTCCCCGTCCCCGTCGGCGAGCCGGACCAGCAGCCGGGTGAGCGTCGGGGCCCCCGGGCGGGCCTGCGGGGCCAGCCGGTCCAGGGCGGACTGCAGCGCGGCGGCCCGGGCCCGCCAGCCGGCGTCGACCACCTCGGCCGGGTAGTCGGACCACTCCAGCTCCCGCCAGGCGCCGGAGGCCGGGCGCCCGAAGAACAGGTCGGCGGCGAGCAGCGAGACCGCCTGGTCCACCGTGCCGGGCTCCTCCAGCAGGTCGCAGGCCGGGCGGTCGCCGAGCCGGGTGCCGTAGCCGTCGGCCAGCCGGTCGCGCCGGGACAGCTCGGTGAGCGCGGAGACCACGCCGGCGTTCAGGTGCGCGGGGTGGCGGCCGAGCCGCCAGGCGGGCAGCGCGACCCGGGTGAGCAGCCGGTCCCAGCCCGCGTAGGCCAGGCCGACCTGCTCCTGGGCCGCGATCCGCAGCCCGTAGTCGACCGTGCGGGCCTGCTCGGAGGCCCAGCCGGCGACCGCCCGCTCCAGCTCGGCGGAGTGCGCCCGGCAGGCGCCGAGCAGTCGGCGGGTGATCCGGTCGACCAGCGCGGCCGGGCCCCGCCGGGGCGGCCGGTGCACCGCGGGGGCGGGGGCGCCGCCCAGGCCCGGGGCGGGAGCGGGCCCGGCGTCCAGGCTGGCGTCCAGGCTGCGCAGGAACCGCCGGGCGGCGGCGATGTCCGGATCGGCCGAGGCCGCCGTGCCGGCCACCACCGGGGCGAGCAGGGCCCGCAGCTCCCCGGACCGCATCCACCAGAGGAACGGCGAGCCGATCACCAGCATCGGCGCGACGGGCTCGCCCTCGGCCCGGTGGGCGAAGGGCCGGCCTGCGGGGCGGGTCGGCGGGAGGTCCTCCAGCCAGCTGTCGCAGTCGGGCGTGAGCGCGATGCGGGAGGGCGCGGGGACTTCGAGGCGGTCGGCCAGCTCGTCTATCAGCCGGTACAGCTCGGGGGCCTGTGCCCGGTCGAGCGGCACGGCCGGGGTCTGTGGTGGGACGGCCCGGCGGTAGGACCGGGCGACCAGGGCGGCCACCAGCAGGGTGGCGGCGGCGACCGCGCAGACCACCCAGCGGACGGCGTCCCAGCCGGCGGCGTCCGGGGAGCCCGGTGCGCCGAGCCGGCCGGTGAACCGGCCCGCCAGCAGGACCACCGCGGCGGCGGCGGGCAGAACGGCGGCGGCGAGGGCCAGACCTCGGACCCGCAGGACGGCGTGGGCATGAGCGCGCGCGGCGTCGACAGCGGCCATACGGTGCGGCACCCCCTTCGGAGCCCTCGGGAGCCCGGCGACGGACCCCTGAGCCGACTCGAAACGATCAGTTCCGACCGGGAGACGGCGGCATCCGATCCCCGGTTAGTACATGCTGCGTGGCGCTTCTGACAGTTCTGACGCCCGCGTACGGGTGGGTGTTCCGGATCTCCCCGGTTTCCACTCGTCCCGGTGACGGCGCCCGAATTCCGGACGGCCGCACCCGGCCCGTGCGAAGCGTTTCCCGGGCGTGTCGGCCCGGCGTGCCGGACGCCGTCCAGCATCCCCCCGCGTGACCGCCGCTACCCGGCGGGGACCGCAGCGACACGGCCCGTGGCACTGCGATCCAGCGCACCATAAGGCCGAGCGCCCGGCTACGTCAGCCGGATGCGGGCGCTATCACTCGATGGGGTTGATTCCGGCCGCCGAACGGTGTGGCGGCCCCATCGACCGCTCCGGCCCCTCCCACCCCGGAAACGCCGCAGGGCGCTGCGTCCATGGGGGTTGTTTCCCGTGGAACACAGCGCCCTGCTCTTCTTCAGGCGCTCGGCTCGCCTCCGGGGCGCTCCGACCCGGTGCCGACGCTCTTCGCTCCGGCGCTCCTACGTCGCTGGTCGCCACCTCTTCAGGCGCTCGGCTCGCCTCCGGGGCGCTCCGACCCGGTGCCGACGCTCTTCGCTCCGGCGCTCCTACGTCGCTGGTCGCTCATCACTTTCGGCACCGGCGCGCCCCTTCGGCTCGCTCGCGAGGGCTACTGCGCGGCCTTGAGCGCGATGTCGGTGCGGTGCTGGCCGCCCTTGAGGCTGATCCGGTCGAGCGCTTCGTACGCGCGGCCGCGGGCCTCGGCCAGGTCGGTGCCGGTGGCGGTGACGGACAGGACCCGGCCGCCGGCGCTGAGCACCCGGCCGTCCTCGTCCGCGCGGGTGCCGGCATGCAGCACGTACGCGGTGCCGTCGGCGGCCTCGGCCTCGGCCAGGCCCTCGATCGGGTCGCCGGTGCGCGGCGCGGCCGGGTAGCCCTCAGAGGCGATCACCACGGTGACGGCGGCGCCGTCGTCCCAGCGCAGCGGCTCCAGCTGGTCCAGCGCGCCGGTGGCGGCGGCGTGCAGCACGCCGGCCAGCGGGGTGCGCAGCCGGGCCAGCACGACCTGGGTCTCCGGGTCGCCGAAGCGGGCGTTGAACTCGATCACCCGGGTGCCGCGCGAGGTGAGCGCCAGGCCCGCGTAGAGCAGACCGGAGAACTCGGTGCCGCGGCGGCGCAGCTCGTCCACGGTCGGCTGCAGGACGGTCTCCAGGACCTCCTCGACCAGGCCCTCGGGCGCCCAGGGCAGCGGCGAGTAGGCACCCATGCCGCCGGTGTTGGGGCCCTCGTCGCCGTCCAGCGCGCGCTTGAAGTCCTGCGCGGGCTGGAGCGGGAGGACGGTGGTGCCGTCGGTGATCGCGAACAGCGAGACCTCGGGGCCGTCCAGGTACTCCTCGATGACCACGCGGTCGCAGGAGGCGGCGTGCGCCAGGGCCTCGGCGCGGTCGGAGGTGACCACCACGCCCTTGCCGGCGGCCAGGCCGTCGTCCTTGACCACGTAGGGCGCGCCGAAGGCGTCCAGCGCCTCGGCGGCCTCGTCGGGGGTGGTGCAGACGTAGGAGCGGGCGGTGGGCACACCGGCGCCGGCCATCACGTCCTTGGCGAAGGCCTTGGAGCCCTCCAGCTGGGCGGCCTGGCCGGACGGGCCGAAGACCGGGATTCCGGCCGCACGCACGGCGTCGGCGACGCCCGCGACCAGCGGGGCCTCCGGGCCGACCACGACCAGGTCGGCGTCGAGCTGCCGGGCGAGCGCGGTGACCTGCGCGCCGTCCAGCTGATCGACGGGGTGGACCGTCGCCACCTGCGCGATCCCGGCGTTACCCGGGGCGCAGTGCAGCTCGGTGACGGCGGAATCTTGGGACAGAGAGCGGCACAGGGCGTGTTCGCGGGCGCCGCCGCCGATGACGAGGACCTTCACGCTTGGCAAGGGTAGTCGGTGGCCTGATCGCACCGCCCCCCGGTCCCGTCCGAACCTCCAGCCGACGGGCTGCCCGCGGCCCGCTGGCTGGAGGAATCTCCAAAGCCCGCCCCCGGTGATGCGCCCCGGGTGTCCGGGTCAGGACAGCGGGTGACCGGGACCTCCCTCGGACGGGTGAAATCTCGCCGACCCCCGCAACCCGCTCACCTCGGCATCCGGTGGCCGAATCCGATAACGATCATTGGCGAAGCGCCCCCATGGTCAGCCATTTGGCGGTAAGAAGTGCTGTTGGACAACCGCCGGCAGCCGCCGGTCCGCGGGGTCCCCGGGTGCCCACACTCGCCCGGAGGCGTCGCGGGTCCGATGCGTCATCCGGTGTTTCACGGCCAGTCAGGCGGATGAAACGTCAGGGCGACGCCCTGTCAGACCCAGCAGTCCGCCCGCCACAGGGAGCCCCACAGGTGAGCCAGCCGGAAATGCAGCCCGAGGAGAGTGCCTGGGGCAAAGAGGTCGGCGAGGAGGACCAGCCCGCCGCCACCGTCGCGCGCCGGGCGTCCACCCGCCGCCGGACCGATCTGAGCGCCCGCCAGTTCCCGCTCGGGGACTGGGGCGAGCCCGCCGAGCGGCTGGAGGAGCTCTACCGCTGGTCCGAGGAGCGGGCGGTCGAGGCGATCGACTGGTACCGCAGGGACCGGGTCTGGAAGCGCCGCTGGGCCCGTCTGCTGAGATTCGGCTCGGCCGGGTTCGCGGTCGGCGGGGTCACCGCCCCGCTGGTGGACCTCACCGGCACGGTGGCGAACGCCTCCGGTTGGGGCTACGTCGCGCTGATGCTCTCCGCCGCCTGCTACGGCACGGACCGGGTGTTCGGCCTGACCTCCGGATGGATGCGCGACGTCTCCACCGCCCAGGCGCTGCAGCGCCGGCTGGAGGCCTTCCAGTTCGACTGGGCCTCGGAGTGCGTGCGCGAGGTGCTCGGCCCCACCGAGGGCACCGCGGGCGAGGCGGCCGAGCGCTGCCTGGGCGTGCTGCGGCGGTTCTGCGAGGACGTTTCGGACATGGTCCGCACCGAGACCTCGGAGTGGATGCTGGAGTTCCGGGCGGGCATGACCCAGCTGCCCACCCAGTCCTCCGGGAACTGGGGCGGGCGCAGCGAGGCGGGCGTGGGCGCCCAGGTACGGATCCTGCCGCCGCCGGGCACCCGGCCCACCATGCCGCGTCAGCGCCCGCCGGAGGGGCCGCTGCGCTGAGCCGGCGGCCCGGGGGCAGCGGTGGTCGTCGGGCTCAGGCGAAGACGATCATCGAGCCCTGGGTGAGGCTGCGCGTCGCCGCCGCGTAGAGGCCGGACCAGGCGTGCCGCTCCCGGGCGAAGGGGTGCAGGTCGTCGATCGGCGGGCCGAACGGCTGCTCCAGGCCGGTCGGGCCGAGCGGCCTGGTCGGGTCCGGCGGGTTGAGCGGGTCGAGGCCCAGGGCCGGGGCGACCGCCTGCAGTTCGCGCAGCAGGCCGTGGGTGGAGCCCAGCGGGCCGCCCGAGGCGAGCAGCGCGTCGTCCACCAGCGGTACCGCGAACTCGATCGGCACGTAGGCGCCGGCGTGGTCGAAGTGCCAGACCAGGTGCGACTGTTCCGCGCTGCTCTCGAACATCTCCAGCAGCTGTTCGTAGTCGCCGCCGAGCGCGTCCACCGGTGTGATGTCCAGGCCGGTGAGGCCCAACAGGTAGGCCCGGCGCAGGAAGTGCAGCGAGTCGTAGTCGAAGGCGGCTATCGGCTCGACCGCCCCGCTTATCCCCGGGACGTACTGGTAGACCGGCACCTCGGGCAGGCCGTTCGCGGCCAACACGGCGTTGTAGAGCACGAGATCGTCCCGGAAGGGGTTCTCGGGGCTGTGGCTCAGCACGTCCACGAGCGGGACGAGCCAGAGGTCGCAGGCCATGAGCCGGCTCTTCCTCTCCGGGCGACGGGGTCCGCCTGCAGGGGGCGGACGACGGACGGGCGGGTCGGTACCCGGACGGTCCGTACGAGGACCCTCCGGGACGACGACCGCCCACCCTACCGGCCCGGCGCGCGGTGCGGGTCTGGCGGGGATCCTGGCTGGGAGACGGGCCGGGAGGCGCCCTGCGGGTCCGGCAGGCGGCGGCCGAACCGGCCGTACGGGACGGAACGCGGCTGCGGCACCAGGCCGAGGCCCAGGCCCAGCTCGCGGCCCAGCTCCCGGCCGAGTTCGCGGCCCTGGTCCCGGGTGCGGTCGGCCTGGTCGGACCCGCCCGAGCGGGCGGCGTCCGCCGTCCGGGGCGGTTCGGCCGGGCCGTGCGCCGTAGCGCCGCCACCGGGCGCCGCACCGCCGTGCTCCGCGCCGCCGTGTGCCCTGCCGTCGTGTGCCGTACCGCCGGGCCCGCCCGGGGTCGGCGGCGCCGTCCGGGCCGCCGGGGCCGCCTCCAGCGGTCCGGTCAGCAGCGGCAGGACGCCCACCGAGTCCTCGGACTGCCCGGCCAGCTCGGCCAGCAGCCGGACGGTGAAGAGGTTGTACTCGCAGATGATCCGCTGCGCACCCGCCAGGTCCCGGGCCTCGATCACCTCGACCAGCTCGACGTGCCGGTCCCAGCAGACCCCGGCCAGTACCGGCATCGTCCGCAGATAGGGGGCGGCGAACATCCACGACTGCACCCGCAGCCAGTCCAGGTAGTCGCCGATCCGGCGGTTGCCCAGCAGCCCGGCGACCTCCTGCCAGAACCGGCGGTCGCAGCCCACCATCACGTCCAGGTTCCCGGACCGTGCCGCCCGCACCGCCGCGTCGGCCCGGCGGCGCAGCGACGGCAGCCGGTTGGCGTCCGTGGGCGCGCCCCGCACGGCCAGCTGGCGGAACGCGCTGTCGGTGAGCAGCACCCGCGACTCGAAGATCTCCAGGAAGTCGTCCCAGCCGAACTCCGGCACCGTGAAACCGCGGTGGTGCTCGGCCCGGAGCAGGCCCTGGGCACCCAGGTCCACCAGCGCCTCGCGGGCCGGGGTCGCCGAGACCCCGTACAGCTCGGCGATCTCCTTGACGGTGAAGTTGCGGCCCGCCGCGAGCCGGCCGGCCATCATCTCCTCGCGCAGCGCGCCGGCGATCTGCTCGCGCAGGCTGTTGCGGTGGATCACGGGACGGGTGTCGCCGGCGCCGGTACCGGACATGCGCGCGACCTCCTCGGGCGGACCGGCCGACCGGCTCTCGACGGACCGGCGGAAGAAACGGTGTGAAACACGACGAACGCTCATCTTCTCAAATGTGTCGCCGTCGTGTTCAAGCACCCGGAAATCGCCGTGTCCCCGGCGCCGGAGGGGGGCGTCACCGCCCGGCGAAGGGCCCCGCCACCGCCCGACCCGCACGCCATCGCTTCACAGACGCCGCCGTACGGGCGTCACCGCTGCACGGGCGCCGGGATGCCCAGCAGCCGGTCGCGCAGCACCGGGAAGTCCGCGCGGACCTTCGCCACCTCCGCCGGGTCGAACTCCACGGTCAGCACCTCCTCGCCGGCCCCGGCCTCGGCCAGCACCCGGCCCCACGGGTCCACCACCAGGCTGTGCCCGGCCTGCTCGACCCCGCTGTGCGTGCCCGCCGTGTTGCAGGCCAGCACGAACGCCTGCTCCTCCACCGCACGGGCCCGGTTCAGCAGCGTCCAGTGGTCGCGCCGCCGGGCCGGCCAGGCCGCCGGGACCACCAGCAGCTGCGCGCCCGCGTCCAGCAGCGCCCGGAAGAGCTCCGGGAAGCGCAGGTCGTAGCAGGTGGCCAGGCCCATCGTGCCGAAGTCGGTGGCGGCCGTGACGATCTCCTGCCCGGCGCCCATCACCACCGCCTCCCCCTCGTCGAAGCCGAAGCGGTGGATCTTGCGGTAGGTGTGCACCAGCTCGCCGTCCGGGGCGAACAGCAGGGAGGTGTTGTAGATCGGACCGTCCGGGTCCCGTTCGACGATCGAACCGGCGTGCAGCCAGACCCCGGCCGCCTTCGCGGCGGCCGCCATCGCGTCGGAGGTCGGCCCGTCCAGGGTCTCGGCCTCGTCCGACCACTTGTCCTGCGCGAAACCGCCCACCGGCCACAGTTCCGGAAGAACCACCAGGTCGGCGCCCTGTTGCGCACGGACCAGAGCGGCCGCCCGGGCCCGCCGCTCGGCGGCCGGCTCGGCATCGGAGACCGCGAGTTGGATCAATGAAGCGCGCACAGTACCACCGTCCACGGCAAGAGGCCTACGATCGTCACCCGAAAGCGCTGCCCTGCGCTCATCAGGCAGCGTAACGTGCGGTTAGCGTGTGCGCCCGGAAGGCCGGACTTTCCCCGGTCTCCCCGAACCGGGGTGTGCACGGCAAGGCAGCTGACGGAGGGCCGGAGATTCCCGTGACGGACAACCAGACCGTGCAGGCATACACCGATGCGTGGACGCAGTCCATCGAGTCCATAGCCGGGCTGGTGGCCCCCCTGCCCACGGACGCCTGGAACCGGGCCACCGAATGCCCGGGCTGGTCCGTCCGCGACGTCGTCTCGCACGTCATCGCCTTCGAATCCGAGCTGCTCGGCGACCCCCGCCCGATCCACTCGCTGCCGCGCGACCTGCGGCACGTCACCGACGAGTTCGCCCGGTACGTCGAGCTGCCGGTCGACAAGCGCCGCTGCCACACCGCTCCGGAGATGACCAGCGAGCTGGAGTACACGATCATCCGCCGCTCCCGGGCGCTGCGGAACGCCAAGTACACCCCCACCGAGCCGGTCCGCTGGCCGGCCGGGCCGCACACCCGCGAGCTGCCGTACCACGAGCTGCTGCGCAACCGGGTGTTCGACGTCTGGGTGCACGAGCAGGACCTCCGCCGCGCCCTCGGTGAGCCCGGCAACCTGGACTCCCCGGCCGCCCTGATCACCCGTGACGTCCTGCTGTCGGCGCTGCCCAAGGCCGTCGCCCGCCAGGCCGGCGCCCCGGCCGGGACGGCCCTGGTGGTCGACGTCACCGGCCCGGTCGAGTTCCTGCGCACCGTCCGGGTCGACGCCTCGGGGCGCGGCACCGTCGACGAGTCCATCAGCCTCGCCCCCGACGTCCAGCTCACCCTGGACTGGGAGACCTACGTCCGGCTGGCCTGCGGCCGCGGCCGCCCCGGCCCGGTCACCGTCGAGGGCGACCAGGAGCTGGCCGCCCGCGTCCTCGCCAACTTCTCCGTCACCCCGTAGTCCCCCGGCTCACCCGCCCGGCGTACACGCACCACCACGCGCCGGGTGGCGTACCTCGTGCTTCCGTACGTCAGCTTGGCACCAGTACCCCACCCGTTCGGCCTCGTTGTTCCGGGCAGTCGTCACCCGGAAGAAGGAGGGGCGTCCATCCTGGAGGCACGCCACCATCGAACGGTGGATCTGCGGATCGTAACCCTTGCTCGGAACAAGGGTTACGGCGTTTTCCCAGATCAGAAAGCCTACCGGCGGGGAAATCCGCTGCTCGGGGTGGTGAGCGAGGCAGGGCTGTACGGACTGCTCATGAGGTCGGACAAGACCGCCGCAAGGTCGTTCCAGGAGTGGCGTTTCCGTAGGTGGGAAGCCCTACGCAGGCGCCGCCACCTTCCGGCGGAGCCGGAGGATCATCACCGTCCCCAGCAGCATCGGCGCGTACAGCCAGCAGAACGCCCAGCGGTACGCCTCCGCCGAGTAGCCGCTGCCGCTGCCGGGGGTCAGGGCGTCGAGCAGGACGCCGATGCCGAAGAGGGTGATCATCGTGCCGATGAAGCCGCCCATGTTGGCGATCCCGGAGGCGGTGCCGAGGCGTTCGACGGGGTTGTGGGAGCGGGCGTAGTCGAGGCCGACCAGGGAGGCCGGGCCGTTGCTGCCCATCACCAGGATGATCCCGATCAGCAGCCAGAGCGGCGGGTGGCCGCCGGGCCAGGCCAGGGTGAGCGCCCAGCCGGCGGAGGTGACGGCGATGACGGTGAGCACGATCGGCATCCGCGCCCGCGCGGTGCGGCTGAGCAGTCGGCCGAAGAGCAGGCCGAAGGCCATGTTGCTGAAGACCAGCAGGGTGAGCAGCCCGCCGGCCGCCGCCCGGGACATGCCCTGGGCCTCGACCAGGTACGGCAGGCCCCAGAGCAGGCCGAAGGCGTTGCCGGGGAACTGGGTGGTGAAGTGCACCCAGAGCCCGAGCCGGGTGCCGGGCTCGCGCCAGGAGTGCCGGATCTGCTGCCCGACGGCCGGTCGGGGCGCCGGGGCGGCGGACACCGGCGGGCCGGCCGGGGCCTCCTGGAGAAACAGCGCGACCAGGGCGAAGACGGCGACGCCGAGCAGCGCGATGGCGGTGAAGGTCGGCGTCCAGCCCTCGTGGTGCAGGGCCTGGGCGAGGACGACCGTGGTGACCAGGTTGCCGCCCATGCCGGCCAGCCCGGTCAGCTGGGCGACCAGCGGGTTCTTCGCCGCCGGGAACCAGCGCGCGGCGATCCGCAGCACGCTGATGAAGGTCATCGCGTCCCCGCAGCCCAGCACCGCCCGGGAGGCGAGCGCCGGGGCGAAGGAGTCGGAGAAGGCGAAGGCCAGCTGGCCCAGGCTCAGCAGCATGATGCCCACCAGCAGCACCCGGCGCGGGCCGAACCGGTCGACCAGCAGGCCGACGGGTATCTGCATGGCCGCGTAGACCAGCACCTGGAGGATGGAGAAGGTGGACAGCGCGGAGGCGCCGATGGTGAAGCGCTCGGCGGCGTCCAGGCCTGCCACGCCCAGGCTGGTGCGGTGGATGACCGCGAGGACGTAGACGCTGACGCCGACCGACCAGGCCAGCCAGGCGGCCCGCCCGCCCGGCGGGGAGTGCGGGGCGGGCCTGGACGCCGGGGTCGCCGGGGCCGCTGCCGGGGCCGCCGTCCGGGACGGGTCGGCGACGAGTCGGGGACCAGGGACGGTGATCGGGCGGGCGGCGGCAGGGTCCATGGTCATAGTGCACCCAGATTAGTCATCCCATCATTCGACGCCGGTGCGGGGTCGGCCCGTCCCGGCCCCCCGGGGATCGGACACGAACGGCCTCACCCCCGCAGCGTCCAGGAGACCGATCTGGTCATGTAGCGGTCCCGGAAGGCCTCGTCTCGCACCCAGTCGGTGGTGTCCCGGACGGTGGCGGTGACGGTGGCGCTCTGGCCGGGCGGCAGGTTCAGCTGGGCGGTGTCCAGCCAGCTGCGGTCCGTCGCCGGCGGCTCGACCGGGAGGCCGTCGACCTTCCACTCCACCCGCAGCTGCCGGGACCCGGCCAGCGGCAGCGGGCGGACCTCCAGCCGGGGGCGCCCGGCGACCTCGCCGGGGGCCGGTGCCGGGGCGTCGGTCGGCCGGATCCGGCGGTAGATCTCCTCGATGATCGCCTCCCGCGAGGGCAGGTTGTACGCCCCGCCGAGGGTGCGCATCACCGAGTCCGGGGTGGGCCGGTAGATGCCGTTGGCACTGCGGTACGCCCCGACCGTCCCGGCGCCGTCCGGGGACTCCGCACCCAGCCAGCGCCACCACTTGGTCTGCTTGCGGCGCATGTCCTCGGCGCTCTCGGTGGAGAGGTTGGGGTAGTCGGCGTCGTCCGGCGCGCTGTCGTACTCGTCGCCGAGGTCGCCCACGGTGTGCCCTATCTCGTGCTGGATGATCCGGCCTGCATCGGGGCTGCCGCCGGCCAGGGTCGTCACCCCGGTGCCGCCGGCGCCGCCGTACTCGCCGGAGTTGGCCAGCGCGATCAGGTACTGCGGCCCCTCGCCGTCACCGGCGTAGCGGGCGGTGGCGGACTCGTCGGCGCAGAGCAGCCGGGCGGTGCCCTCGCACCAGAAGTGCATGCCGAGCGGGGTGCCGGGGTTGCGGCCCCGGCTCTCGGTCTCGGCGATGCCGGAGACCGAGGAGACCACCTCGACCCTCCTTATGTTGAAGAACCCCTGGTAGCTGCGGAAGGGCTCGATCTCCATCAGGGAGCGCCAGGCCCGGTCGGCCTGCTGGCGGAACAGCTCCTGCTCCTCGGAGGTGTAGCCGTCGCCGAGCAGCACCAGCGTGATCCGGTTGGCCGGATCCCCGGTGCGCCTTATGTCGACGGTCGGGGCGGTGCCGGCGGCCCGGAGATCGGCCCGCTGCGCGGTGTGCGGCGGCACGGCCCGGTCGGCCGGGGCCCCGGGGCCGATCACCCCGAACGGGGAGGGACCGGCCAGCTCCAGGGCGGCCGGCAGGACGGCGGTGGACACCAGCACGAGCGCGGCCAGACTCCGGACGAGACGGCCAGGGTTGCCAGACGGCATACGGGTGCGTCCTCGGGGATCCGGTCACCCGGCGTCGCCCGGGTGGTGGACGCGAAGACGTACCCGGGGCGGCGGCCCTCCCCTACTCTCCGGCGAAAAAGTCACCGACCTGGCCGAACGACCAGGATCACCCCGGTCATACCTATGAGTCCGATCAGGTGGCTGCCATCGGCCGGCCGTGACCTCAGGCGGCCCCGCCCGACCGCGCGTGCAGCGCCAGATGGGTGCCCAGGCCGAGCAGCAGGCCCCAGAAGGCCGAGCCGATCCCGTACAGGCTCATCCCGGAGGCGGTCGCCAGGAAGGTCACCATCGCCGCGTCCCGGCCGCGCTCCTCGGCCACGGCGGCGGCCAGGCTGCCCTGCAGCGAGGCCAGCAGGGCGACCCCGGCGATCACCGCGATCAGCTCCTTCGGCAGGCCGGTGAACAGGCTGACCAGCAGCCCGCTGAAGCTCCCCACCAGCAGGTAGAACAGGCCCGCCGACATCCCGGCCACATAGCGCCGGCGCGGGTCGGGGTGGCTCTCCGGTCCGGCGCAGATCGCGGCGGTGATCGCGGCCAGGTTGACGCCCGGCGAACCGAACGGCGCCAGCAGGACGGACAGGCCGCCGGTGGCCCCGATCACCAGCCGGTCGTCCGGCCGGTAGCCGAAGGCCCGCATGACCCCGAGGCCGGGGGCGTTCTGCGAGGCCAGCGCCACGATGGTGAGCGGCAGCGCCAGGCCGACCATGGCGGGCCAGGAGAAGGCGGGCACGGTGAGCACCGGCCGGGTGGGGCCCCCGGAGCCGAGGTGCAGCGGAAGTCCGGTGGTGGCGGCCGCCAGCACCGCGCCGACCAGCAGCGCGGCCGGGACGGCGTAGCGCGGCGCGAACCGCTTGGCCAGCAGGAAGGCGGCGAAGCTGCCGAGCACCAGGACGGGTGCGCCGTGCACGGCGCCGAAGATCCCGGCGCCGAAGGAGAACAGGATCCCGGCCAGCATCGCGTTGACGATCCCGGCCGGGATCGCCGCGATCAGCCGGCCGAACAGGCCGGTGACGCCGAACAGCGTCACCACCACCCCGCTCACCAGGAAGGCGCCGACCGCCTCCCGGTACGGGTAGGCGCCGAGGCTGGTCACCAGCAGCGCGGCCCCCGGGGTGGACCAGGCGGCGATCACCGGGGTGCGGGTCCACCAGCTGAGCACCAGACAGGTCAGCCCGCTGCCGATGGACACCGCCCAGATCCAGGACGCGGTGTGCGCCTGGTCGAGCCGCCCGGCGGAGGCCGCCGCGAGCACCACCACCAGCGGCCCGGAGAACCCGACCACGATGCACACCAGCCCGGCCAGCAGCGCCGGGAGGGAGGCGTCCCGCCGCAGCGAACGGCGCTCGTCCGGTCCGGTCCGCCCGTCCACCGGACGGGTTATCAGCTCCTCTGTCATCCCGGAAGTATCCCGGAGGAGCCCGCTCCACGGGCGGTTCGGAGATTCCCGGAAAAAGTTTTGAACCCGCCTGCAACCTCCCGTGGGGATGCACGTCTTTACGGATGAAGGGCACGGAGAGCGAGACCGGCAAGGCCGGGGGGCGCTACCGCTCGACAGGAGCAGGCCGGTCACCTTCACACACCGTCAGAGTCAGGACCCTGGGGAGTCACATCATGCGCACGTCCGTTATCACCGCTTTTGCGAAGAACGCCCGCTCGCTCTCCGGCCGCCGCCGCCTCGCCACCATCGCCGCCACCGCCGTCCTCGCCGGCGGCGTCCAGCTCATGACCGCCGACTCCTCCTGGGCCTGCGGCGACATGCGCATCGGCGGCCCCCAGCCCGCCACCACCGGCGCAGGCGTCACCGAGACCGCCCCCGACGTCGCGTTCGCCTCCGCCAAGTCCACCGTCACCGCCGACGGCACCTGGAACGAGGTCGCCCTCAAGATCACCAACAAGACCGGCACCGACGCCCACGGCGTGCGCCCCACCTTCGGCATCCACACCCCCGGCGACGGCGCCTCCCTGCGCACCCAGGACGTCCGCATCCAGGTCCAGGAGAACGGCACCTGGAAGAGCGTCCAGTCCATCGCCGGCTGCTACCACACCGTCGACGCCGGCTACGAGCAGCGCCAGCGCATCGACAACGGCAGCTCCGTCACCCTCAAGTTCCGCTACTCCATCGCCGCCACCAGCCCCAAGGGCGTCAACAGCATCGAACTCCTCACCGACGCCTGGAGCGCAGGCGCCATGGGCAACGGCGCCACGGACCTCAAGACCGTCAAGCTCACCCGCACCCAGGCCACCACCCCGAACACCACCACCCCGAAGCCGGCCGAGACCACCAAGCCCGCCGCCAAGCCCAGCACCCCCGCCAAGCCCGCCGCCAAGCCCGCCGAGACCGCCAAGCCCGCCGCGCCCAAGCCGGCCGCCGACCAGACCACCACCGCCGCCCCGAAGCCCGCCGAAGCCCCCAAGGCCACTCCGAGCGCCGCTCCGGCCACCACGGCCCCCGCCGGCACCCCCGAGCTCGCCCAGACCGGCGCCCACACCCCCAACGGTCTCCTCGCCGCCACCGCCGCCGCCCTCCTCGCCCTCGGCGCCGGCGCCCTGATCGCCGTGCGCCGCATGCGTCCCCAGCGCTGACCGGCCCACGGTCCCAGAGGGGCCCTTCCACCGCAGTCCGATGCGGCAGGAAGGGCCCCTCGCCCGTTTCCGGCCCGGCCTCGGAACCCGCCGCACGGGCCGCTCGAAAGATTCCGAAAAAACTTCTCAACCCACCTGCAACCCCCCGCAGGGATGCACGTCTATACGGATGAAGGGCACGGAGAGCGAGACCGGCAAGGCCGGGGGGCGCTACCGCTCAGCAGGAGCCGGCCGGTCACCTTCAACCCACGTACACCATTTGCACCACGCTCTGGGGAGTCACGTCATGCGCACGTCCGTTATCACCGCTTTCGCGAAGAACGCCCGCTCGCTCTCCGGCCGCCGCCGCCTCGCCACCATCGCCGCCACCGCCCTCCTCGCCGGCGGCGTCCAGCTCATCACCGCCGACTCCTCCTGGGCCTGCGGCGACTACCGCGTCGACGGCCCCCACCCCGCCGCGGCCGGCACCTCCGTGGAGGAGCTCGCCCCCGACGCCGCGGTCCTCCCCACCAAGTCCACCGCCACCGCCGACGGCACCTGGAACGAGGTCGCCGTCAAGGTCACCAACAAGACCGGCGCCGACGCCCACGGCGTCCAGACCAGCTTCAGCATCCACACCCCCGGCACCGGCGCCTCCCTGCGCACCCAGGACGTCCGCATCCAGGTCCAGGAGAACGGCACCTGGAAGAACGTGCCCTCCCTCGCCGGCTGCCTGCGCACCGTCGACGCCGGCTACGAGCAGCGCCAGCGCATCGACAACAACAGCACCGTCACCCTCAAGTTCCGCTACTCCATCGCCGCCACCAGCCCCAAGAACGTCAACACCATCGACCTCATCACCGACGCCTGGCGCCAGGGCGCCGCAGGAACCGGCGCCACCGACCTCAAGACCGTCAAGCTCACCCACACCCAGACCACCACCCCGAAGCCCGCCGACACCACCAAGCCCACCGCCAAGCCCACCACCCCCGCCAAGCCCGCCGCGCCCAAGCCGGCCGCCGACCAGACCACCACCGCCGCCCCCAAGCCCGCCGAAGCCCCCAAGGCCACCGCCACCACCCCGAGCGCCGCCCCCGCCACCACCGCCCCCGCCGGCACCCCCGAGCTCGCCCAGACCGGCGCCCACACCCCCAACACCCTCCTCGCCGCCACCGCCGCCGCCCTCCTCGCCCTCGGCGCCGGCGCCCTGATCGCCGTGCGCCGCATGCGTGGCCAGCGCTGACCGGGGCACCCGAAACGGCGGGGCCGTACCTCCACACGGCGGTGTGTGAGGTACGGCCCCGCTTTTGCGTTCCCTGCTTCTACTTCTACGTTCCCTGCCTCCGCGCCCGACTTCCGTGCGTTCCCGGGCCGGCCGTCCAGCCGCCCCGGGAACACGCGTGCCGGGTCAGCCCCAGGTGATCAGGCGCTTGGGACGCTCCAGCAGTGCGGCGACGTCGGCCAGCACCTTGGAACCCAGCTCCCCGTCCACCAGGCGGTGGTCGAAGGAGAGCGCCAGCGTGGTGACCTGACGCGGGACCACCTTGCCCTTGTGCACCCACGGCAGCTCCCGGACCGCGCCGAAGGCCAGGATGGCGGCCTCGCCCGGGTTGAGGATCGGGGTGCCGGTGTCGACGCCGAAGACGCCGACGTTGGTGATGGTGACGGTGCCGCCCTGCATGTCGTTCGGCGCCGTCTTGCCCTGCCGGGCGGTGTCGATCAGCTCGCCGAGCGCCAACGCCAGGCCCGTCAGGGTCTTGGCCCCGGCGTCCTTGATGTTGGGGACGATCAGGCCGCGCGGGGTGGCCGCGGCGATGCCGAGGTTCACCTGGCCCTTGAAGACGATCTCCTGGGTCGCCTCGTCCCACTGGGCGTTGATCTCGGGGTGCCGCTTGATCGCCGTCAGCAGCGCCTTGGCGACCAGCAGCAGCGGGCTGACCCGGACGTCCCGACCCAGCTCGCCGCTCTCCTTGAGCCGGCGGACGAACTTCATCGTGCGGGTGACGTCGACCTGGACGAACTCGGTGACGTGCGGGGCGGTGAAGGCCGAGGCCACCATCGCCTGCGCGATCGCCTTGCGGACGCCCTTGACCGGCACCCGGACGTCCCCGGTGCCCGCTGCGGGCACGGCGGAAACGGCGGCCACCGGCTCCGGCTCGGCGACGGGCGCCGAGGCGACCGGTGCGGCCGGCTCGACCACGACGGCGGCCGTGGCCGCCGCGGCGTGCGCGTGCAGGTCCTCGCGGGTGATCACACCGTCCGGGCCGGTCGGGGTGACCGCGCGCAGGTCGATGCCGAGGTCCTTGGCGAGCTTGCGCACCGGCGGCTTGGCCAGCGGCCGGTCACCGGTGGGCTGCTCCGGCACCACCGGCGCGGGGGCCGGGGCGACCGGCGCCGGGGCGACCGGGGCGGGAGCCGCGGCGACCACCGTGGTGGTCGTGGTCCGACGGGCCCGGCGCTGGCTGACCCCGGTGCGAGGCCCGTAGCCGACCAGCACCTCACGCCGCTCCGGCTCGGCCGGCTCGGCCGGGGCGGGAGCGGCCGCCGGGGCGACGGCGGCCGGAGCCGCGGCGGGGGCCTCCCCCGCCACCGCGACCGAGATGATCACGGTGCCGACGTCGACCGTCGCGCCCTCCGGGAAGAACAGCTGCTCGACGACCCCGTTGAACGGGATCGGCAGCTCCACGGCGGCCTTGGCGGTCTCCACCTCGCAGACGACCTGGCCGTCCGTCACGGTGTCGCCGGGCTTGACGTACCAGCTGAGGATCTCGGCCTCGGTGAGGCCCTCGCCGACGTCGGGCATCTTGAACTCGCGGAGCGAGCGAACTTCGGTGGTCATCTTCGCTCCCCGGTTCAGTACGCGAGCGCGCGGTCGACGGCGTCGAGCACGCGGTCCAGGTCGGGCAGGAAGGCCTCCTCGACGCGGGACGGCGGGTACGGCGCGTAGTAGCCGCCGACCCGCAGGACCGGCGCCTCCAGGTGGTAGAAGCAGCGCTCGGTGAGGCGGGCGGCCAGCTCGGCGCCCATGCCCAGGAACACCGGCGCCTCGTGCACCACGATGCCGCGGCCGGTCCGCTTGACCGACTCCTCCAGGGTGGTGAAGTCCACCGGGGAGAGCGAGCGCAGGTCGACGACCTCCAGTCGGCGGCCGTCCTCCTCGGCGGCCGCGGCCGCCTCCAGGCAGACCTTGACCATCGGCCCGTACGCGATGAGCGTGGCGTCGGCGCCGGGGCGCACGATCCGGGCGTCGTGCAGCCCGAGGTCCGCGGCCGCGCCGACCTCGCCCTTGTCCCAGTACCGGCGCTTGGGCTCCAGGAAGATCACCGGGTCGTCCGACTCGATGGACTGGCGCAGCATCCAGTGCGCGTCGTGCGCGTTGGACGGGGTGACCACCCGCAGGCCCGCCGTGTGGGCGAAGTACGCCTCGTGCGACTCGCTGTGGTGCTCGACCGCGCCGATGCCGCCCGCGTACGGGATGCGGATGGTGACCGGCATCTTGACGTGCCCGAGCGCGCGGGCGTGCATCTTGGCCAGCTGGGAGACGATCTGGTCGAAGGCCGGGTAGACGAAGCCGTCGAACTGGATCTCCACCACCGGGCGGTAGCCGCGCAGCGCCAGGCCGATCGCGGTGCCGACGATGCCGGACTCGGCGAGCGGGGTGTCGATCACCCGGCTGTCCCCGAAGTCCTTCTGCAGCCCGTCGGTGATCCGGAAGACGCCACCGAGCTTGCCGATGTCCTCGCCCATCAGGACGGTCTTCGGGTCGTTCTCCAGCGACTTGCGCAGCGCCTCGTTGAGCGCCTTGGCGATGCTGAGCTGACCGGCCATCAGAGGTTCTCCCCCGCCTCGAAGGAGGCCGCGTACTCGAGGTACTCGGCCCGTTCCTGATCGACCAGCGTGTGCGGCTCCGCGTAGACGTGGTCGAAGATCAGGGTCGGGTCCGGGTCCGGCATGCTGCGCACGCCCTCGCGCACCCGCAGCCCGAGCTGCTCGCTCTCGGCGTCGATCGAGGCGAAGAACTCCTCGTCGGCCAGGCCCTCCTTGTCCAGGTAGGCCTTGAGCCGGCTGATCGGGTCCTTGGCCTTCCAGGCCTCGGTCTCCTCGGCGAGCCGGTAGCGGGTCGGGTCGTCGGAGGTGGTGTGCGCGCCCATCCGGTAGGTGAACGCCTCGATCAGCACCGGGCCGTTGCCGCTGCGGGCGTGGTCGAGGGCCCAGCGGGTGACGGCCAGGCAGGCCAGCACGTCGTTGCCGTCGACCCGGACGCCCGGGAAGCCGAAGCCGGAGGCGCGGCGGTACAGCGGGATCTTGGTCTGGGTGGTGGTGGGCTCGGAGATCGCCCACTGGTTGTTCTGGCAGAAGAACACCACCGGCGAGTTGTAGACCGAGGCGAAGGTGAAGGCCTCGTTCACGTCGCCCTGGCTGGAGGCGCCGTCGCCGAAGTACGCGATCACCGCGTCGTCGGCGCCGTCCTTGGTGATGCCCATCGCGTAGCCGGTGGCGTGCAGGGTCTGCGAGCCGATCACGATGGTGTAGAGGTGGAAGTTCTTCTCGTTCGGGTCCCAGCCGCCGTGGTTCACGCCGCGGAACATGCCGAGCAGGTTCAGCGGGTCGACGTCCCGGCACCACGCGACGCCGTGCTCGCGGTAGGTGGGGAAGGCGTAGTCGCCGGAGCGCATGGCCCGGCCGGAGCCGACCTGGGCGGCCTCCTGGCCGAGCAGCGAGGCCCACAGGCCCAGCTCGCCCTGGCGCTGGAGCGCGGTGGCCTCCGCGTCGAACCGGCGCACCAGCACCAGGTCGCGGTAGAGGGCGCGCAGCTCCTCCGGGGTGGTGGAGAGCGGGTAGTCCGGGTGCTCGATCCGCTCGCCTTCCGGGGTGAGCAGCTGGACGAGCTCCGGCTGGGCGTCCGTACCCGCGGCGCGGAGGGTGTCAGGGACGCCGGGGGCCGCCTTCTTGCGGGCCCTCGCCGTGCTTTTGACGGTCACGTTCACTCCTCGGTCTGTCCGGCCGCCCGGGGTCGCCGGTGACCGGTCCGGTCACCGCCTCGCGGGGCGCGCGTGGGTGTGCGCACCGGCTGTGAGGCAGGTGGTGATCCTTTTCCGACGGCGTCCCTCACGAGAACGTTACCCAGCGGCGGCTCTGGGCGCGCTGGAGCTAGGACGTCCTACTTGTTGAGCTCTGACAACTGCGGGTGTGGCACAGCTCTCAAATCGGTCGCCGTCAGGACACCAGCGCACGTTATCCGGGCAGAGCTCTCCGCGTAAGGGGGTTACCGGTACGGGTTTTGCCCGCTCTGGCCGGATAACGCTGCTCCGCCACTCCGGGCAAGAGGTCATTTGTAGGGTGATATGGGAGGCTTTGGGCGTGACTGATAAAGGACAAATCCGGGTATTCCTGCTCGACGATCACGAGGTGGTCCGACGGGGCGTCCACGAGCTCCTCTCGGTCGAGGACGACATCGAGGTGGTCGGCGAGGCCGGAACGGCCACCGAGGCCCTGACCAGGATCCCGGCCGTGCACCCCGACGTCGCGGTGCTCGACGTGCGGCTGCCGGACGGCAACGGGGTCGAGGTCTGCCGGGAGATCCGCTCCCGGCTGCCGGAGATCAAATGCCTGATGCTGACCTCGTTCTCGGACGACGAGGCGCTGTTCGACTCGATCATGGCGGGCGCCTCCGGCTACGTCCTGAAGGCGATCCGCGGCACCGATCTGATCACCGCCGTCCGGGACGTCGCGGCCGGCAAGTCCCTGCTCGACCCCGTCGCCACCAGCCGGGTCCTGGAGCGGCTGCGCGACGGCGGGGAGAAGGAGGACGAACGGCTCTCCCAGCTCACCAAGCAGGAGCGCCGCATCCTCGATCTGATCGGCGAGGGGATGACCAATCGTCAGATCGGCAACGAGCTGCACCTGGCCGAGAAGACGGTGAAGAACTACGTCTCCAGTCTGCTCGCCAAGATGGGGATGGAGCGACGCACCCAGGCCGCCGCCTTCGTCGCCCGCCACCAGGCCGACCACCAGCACTGAAACAGCCCCCTCATACACAGAGTTGACCACTCGTCAAGGACCCCCGCCAGGGGGCCCTAACCTCTGGCTGTGACTTTCAGCCAGACCCTCGCCTGTCCCCCGGCCCGCCCCGACCTCTCCGCTCCCCCGATAGGGACCCTCAGCCCGCCCGTCCCGCACTCCGCGCTCGCCGAAGTCCTGCGCGGCTACCGGGTCGGCCGGCTGCTCACCGCCGAACCGGTCGCCGAGGGCCTGCTGAACCGGGGCTACCGCGTCACCGCCGAGGCCGGGACGTACTTCCTGAAGTGCTACGTCGACGCCGCCACCGCCAACCGCACCTCGATCGCCGCCCACCACCGCGCGATGGCCGCCCTGCAGGCCCTCGGACTGCCCGTCGCGCCCCCGCTGGCCTGTGCCGAGCGGGCCAGGACGGTGGCCGCCTTCGGCGGCCGGCTGTTCGCGCTCTTCCCCTGGGTCGACGGCCGGCACCGGCACGGTACCGACCTCGCCCTGCCGCAGTGCGGCGCGCTCGGCACGCTGCTCGGCCGACTGCACGGCGCACTCGACGACGTCTGCGCCCCCCTCGCACAACCCGACGGCTACCGCAGCGCGGACCCGCTGGACAGCGCCGAGCTCGCCCGGGACCTGCGCCGGCGGGCCCGTGCCCACCGCCCCTACGGCGAGCTGGACACCCTGGTCGAACGACGGCTCGCCGAGCGCCTGGAGCTGCTCGCCGAGTACGGCCACCGCCGGCCAGCGCCGCAGGCCGCCCCGCCCACCGGCTGGACCCACGGCGACTTCCACGGGCTCAACCTGCTGCACGGGGACGGGCGGATCGCGGCCGTCCTGGACTGGGACAAGCTCGGACCCCAGCCGCGCGCCGAGGAGGCCGTCCGGGCCGCCACCCTGGTCTTCAACGACCGGACCTCCGGGGTGCTCGACCTCGTCCGGGTCCGGCACTACTCGCAGGCCTACCGGGCCACCGGGGCCGCCACCGCGGAGCACCTGGCGGCGGCGGTGCACCGGGTCTGGTGGGAGCGGCTGAACGACTTCTGGATGCTGCAGTGGCGCTACCAGCGCGCCGACCACCGGGCCGACCCGCTCTACCCCGCCGCGGCGGGCCAGTTGGCGTGGTGGTGCCAGGAGTACGAACAGGTCCTGGACGCCTTCGCCAACTGACCCGGACGGTCAGGGAGCCGGCGTGGTCGCCCCGCCGGTCGGCGGCTTCGGGACGGTGCTCTGGGTCGGCGGCGGCTGCGACTGGGTCTGGCTCTGGGTCGGCGCCGCGGACGACGAGCTCCCGGTCGTCGGCGTGGTCGTCGCACTCGGCGTACCGGTCGCCGACTGGGTGGCCGTCGGGGACGGCTTGGTGCCGGTGGCCGGGGCCGTCGGGGACGGCGTGTGCTTGCCGGAGGTCGGCATCTGCGCCGGGGAGTTGTTGGTGTTGTCGGACGGCTGCTGGGTGCGCCGGGTGCTGTTCTGGGGGGACGGCGCGGTCGTCGGGTTGGTCCCGGTCGACGGGGGCGCCGTGGCCTCGGGCGAGGTCGACACCGACACCGAGGGGGCGGGCGTCGGGTTGTGGGTCTTGTCGCCGCCGTTGCCGCTGAGCGCGAACGCGATGCCGACACCGGACGCGACGAGCACCGCCGCCACACCGGCCACCCAGCCCCACGGGCCGCGCCGACGGCCGGAGCCGTTCCCGTTCCCGTGGCCGTCGCCACCGCCGTCGTCGTGGCCGCCGTTCCCGCCGCCGTACGGGCCGGACACCGCCGGGTAGGGCGCCGACGGGGTCTGCGCGCCGCCGGGCACCTGGTAGGGCAGCATCGCCGTCGGGTCGCCGGAGGCGCCCCCGCCGAACGGCCCGGTGGCGGCGCCCTCCCCGTACTCGCCGATCCGCTGGGTGGCGCCGGTGTGGCCCTGCCCGGCGGCGGCCAGCCCGGCCGCCGCCGCGCCCGCCGCCCAGGCGCCGGACGCGCCGTGGATCTCGCGCAGCGCGTGCTGGACGTGGGCGCGGAACTCGTCCGCGTCCTGGAACCGGTCGTCCGGGTTCTTGGCGAGCGAGCGCAGCACCAACGGGTCGAGCCCGCCCGGCACCCGGTGGTTCGCCTGGGACGGCGGCATCGGCGGGTCCTGGACGTGCTGGTAGACCACCGAGAGCGGGGTGTCGCCGGTGAACGGCGGGCGCAGCGTCAGCAGCTCGTAGAGCATGCAGCCGGCCGCGTACAGGTCGGAGCGGTGGTCGACCGGCTTGCCGAGCGCCTGCTCGGGCGAGAGGTACTGGGGGGTGCCCATCACCATGCCGGTCTGGGTCATGGTGCTGGCGGCGCCGGTCAGCGCGCGGGCGATGCCGAAGTCCATCACCTTGACCGCGCCCGCGGTCGTGATGATCACGTTGGCGGGCTTGATGTCGCGGTGCACGATGCCGTGCCGGTGGCTGTAGGCGAGCGCCTCCAGCACCCCGGCGATGATGATCAGCGCCTGGTCGACCGGCGGCGCCTCCTCGTCCACCAGCAGCTCGCGGACGGTGCGGCCCTCGACCAGCTCCATCACGATGTACGGCGTCGACTCCTCGCCGACGTGCTCCTCGCCGGTGTCGTACACCGCGACGATCGAGTGGTGGTTGAGCGCCGCGACGGCGTGTGCCTCGCGGGTGAACCGCAGCCGGGCGATGTCGTCCTGGGCGAGCTCGGGGCGGAGCAGCTTGACCGCGACGGTCCGGCCGAGCCGGACGTCCTGGGCCGCGAACACCTCGGCCATCCCGCCGCGGCCGAGGCGGTGGGTCAGCCGGTAGCGGCCGTCACCGACGGTGCCGAGCGGGGCGGCCGTGCCGCGGCCGGGCGTCTGCGGGCCGTTGCCGACCGGCGGGAGCGCGGTGGTCGGGGCGCTGTCGCTGCCGGGTGCGGGCGCCTTCGGCGGTCCGCCGGCCGAACCGGCCCGGTGGGCTCCCTCGTCGTCCGGCTGCTGCGTCTGTGCCATCGCTCCTCGCCCCGGGCCTTCGCTCGGATCGCGGTGCCCTGTCGCTTCGTGTCCCCGAACGCTACCGTCTCCGGCCGATCGGCGTAGCCCACCCGATCCGGGCGGAAACCGTCAGAGCAGGCCATTCCGGTCGGCGAAACCGTCCAGGTGGAGGACGGTGGCCGACTGCCCGGTGTACCGCGAGGTGCTCTTGCCGGTGCTGTCGTTCTGCGCCTTGGTCACCACGATCGCGATGATGATGATGGCGAGCACGATCACGCCGACGATGATGCCGACGATCACGAACGCGGTGGAGCAGCCGTTGCTGTTGCTCGCCGGGGCGGGCTGGAACGGCGGCGCCGGCATCGGCATCGGCGGCGGGGTGTGCGCCTGCGGCATGAAGGGCGCCGGAGTCTGGAAGGCCGGCGGGGGCGTCTGGTACTGCTGCGGGAACGGCTGCGGCGTCTGCGGGTGCTGCGGCGGCGGGGTCTGGAAGGCCGGCGGCGGGGTCTGGTACTGCTGCTGGAAGGGCTGCGGCGTCTGCGGGGCCTGCGGGGCCGCGTGGGCCGAGCGCGGACCGTCGGTGATCACCAGCGGGGTGCTCGCGGCCAGCTGGTTGCCGCCGCCGCCCCGCACGGCGGCGATCAGCCGCTCGGCCTCGTCGCGCATCGCGGCCGCGCTCGGGAAGCGGTGCGCCGGGTCCTTGCGCAGCGCCTGGGCGACGAAGGCGTCCACCGCCGGGCTGACCGCCCGGTTGAGCGTGGACGGCGCCGGCGGCTCCTCCTGGACGTGCTTGTAGGCGATCGAGAACGCCGAGTCGCCGTCGAAGACCAGCTGGCCGGTGATCATCTCGAAGAGCATCACGCCGACCGAGTAGAGGTCGGAGCGGGCGTCGACCGGCTTGCCGAGGGCCTGCTCGGGCGAGAGGTACTGCGGGGTGCCGACCACCATGCCGGTCTGGGTCATCGAGGTGACCCCGGGCTCCAGCGCGCGGGCGATGCCGAAGTCCATGACCTTGACGATGCCCTTGCGGTCGAACATGACGTTGCCGGGCTTGATGTCGCGGTGGACCAGGCCCTGGTCGTGCGAGGCCTCCAGCGCGTTGAGGACACCGACGGTGACCCGCAGGGCCTCCTCGGTGGGCATCGCGCCGTACTGCGCGACCGCGTCGTTGATCGCGTCGCGCAGGCCCTTGCCGTCGACCAGCTGCATCACGATGAACGGGGTGCTGGAGCCGTCGGGGCCGATGTCCTCGCCGCTGTCGTACACGGTGACGATGTTCTGGTGCTCCAGCCGGGCCACCGACTGCGCCTCGCGGCGGAAGCGCTCCTTGAAGGTGTCGTCACGGCCGAGCTCGGTGTGCATGCTCTTCAGCGCGACCTGGCGGTCCAGCACGTTGTCGTACGCGAGGTGCACGGAGGCCATGCCGCCCTCACCCAGCAGCCGCTGCAGCACGTACCTGCCGTTGCCCAGGGAGTAGCCCTCGGCCGCCGCGTTGCCGTGCTCGCTCATGGTCCCCTGCTCCCCCTCGGTGCGGCGGTGCCGCCGCGACCGTGACGTTCGGTCTCGTCCGTGCGTGGTCGGGCCCGGCCGCCTGGGCCTGCCCGACCCCTGCCGCAGCCTCACCCGGCCGACGACAGGGGTCAGGGTATCGGCTCGCGGCGACAGTGATCGGCCCAGGGCCGACACTGTGTCCAGGCCGCGACCGTACCCGTACGTAGGCTCCCCCGGCAGCCCGGGAAGGGCCCTCTACAGGTAGGGGCCGGAGCGGATGCCGCGGCCCTCCCCGGGCTCGTCGCCCTCCGGGTCGCCGCCGTGCAGACCGGGCGGCAGTGCCCGCCGCATCTGCTCCAGCTGCGCCCGGGCCGCCATCTGCTGGGCGAACAGCGCGGTCTGGATGCCGTGGAACAGCCCCTCCAGCCAGCCCACCAGCTGCGCCTGCGCGATCCGCAGCTCGGCCTCGGTCGGGATGGTGTCCTCGGTGAACGGGAGCGACAACCGCTCCAGCTCGGCGACCAGTTCGGGGGCCAGGCCGAGCTCCAGCTCCTTGATCGAGCTGGCGTGGATGTCCTTCAGCCGGACGCGGCTGGCCTCGTCGAGGGGAGCCGCCCGGACCTCCTCCAGCAGCTGCTTGATCATGCTGCCGATCCGCATGACCTTGGCGGGCTGCTCCACCATCTCGGTCACCGGGAGCTCACGCGGCATGTCACCGTCGTCGCCCCCCATCGAGCCGGCGAAGCCCGGGCCCACGGGCATCCCGTCCGGTCCGACGATCAGCACCTTCTGGCCGTCCTGCGACTGCCCGCCGGAGGCCTGGTACAACTCCTGCGGCGAGCGCTCGTTCATCGGATTCGTCATGAACAACATTCTCTCTCACTGGGGTTGGTCGGGTGGAAGCCCCCGACCACGCCACCACCGCCGGAACCGACGCTACGCCTGCGCGCGACGGCCCGGCATCCGTACGAATACTCAGTTCGTACGGGGGCCCTTCACAGAAGCCGCCCGGTATCCGCCCGCCCGGTACACGGCGTCCGGCGCGGCGGATCCCCGGTACAGCCCGGCTCAGCCCGGCTCAGCCCCGGCGCAGCCGCAGGCCGATCAGACCGAGGCCGCAGCCGATCAGGCCGAGGCCCGCGCCCAGCGGGAGCTGGAGCGTGGAGGCGTCGCGCCAGCGGGCGGGCATGGCGGCCTGGCCCACCGCGAGGCCGCGGCCGGCGACGGTGGCGGCCTCGGCGGCGACCTCGGGCGCGGCGGCGGCCACGCTCTCGTCGCCGGCCGCCCAGGCGCTTGGGGCGCTGCCGTCCGCGCCGCCGTCCGCGTCGGAGGCCGGCGGATCGGCCTCGGGCGCGCCGGACACGGTCTCGGCGGACCGGTCCGGGACGACCTCGGTCCGCTCGGGCGCCGAGGCCGGGCGGTGCCGGGGGCCGGCCGGTCCGCGGTCGGCCCAGAGGCCGCCGGACCGGTCCGGTCGGGCCGGACCGGGTCGCGGCCGGACGCTCTGGTGCTGCGGCGGCGCGGCGGCCGGCGCCGGGTCCGCGACGGGCCCCGCGGCGGGCTGCGCCGACGGTGCGGCGGGCACCTCGGCGGGCGGTACCTCGGCGGGCGGCGCCGAGGGCTGCGGTGCCGAGGAGGGCTCGGCCGCCGGCTCGGCAGCGGGGGCGGAGGGAGCGGAGGAGAAGGAGGGGACGGAAGGGGCGGTGGACGGCTCGGCGTTCGGCCCGCGGGTGGGCACGGCCGAGGGCGGGCCGGTCCGGTGCGGCCAGGCCCCGGGCCGCTCGGCGGGCACCGCCACGGAGACCTCCTCCGACCCGGCGGCCGGATCCGCGGCGGCGAGGGTGGCGGACCCGAGCGGGACGGCCAGGCCGAGCACCGCCACCGCGAGCAGCCGCTGCCAGCGGCGCCCGCCCGGGGCGGCACCGGGGCGGCAGCGGCAGGCATCGGCGCAGCCGACGGACCCGGCGGAGCGGCCGCGGGTACGGCCGTGGGAGAGCGCGGCGGGCAGCGGCCCGAGGAAGGCGAACGAAGGTGCGGCCACGGTCGGAGGTCCTTCCGACGGCCGACCGCGCACAGGCGGGGTCGGCGGCGGGACAGCTCCGAACCAGCCTCACACAATCCGACAATTCAGGCATTTCGAACGACTGTGCACCAACCGCCCCGCCGCCCCACGCCCGTTCCCACGACGGGTGCCCGGGAGGCCTCAACCCCCTCGGGCACCCTCAAACCCTCAAGCCCTCAGACCCTCAGGACCACCTTGCCGACCTGCTCGCCCTGCTCCAGCACCCGGTGCCCGGCGGCGGCCTCGGCCAGCGGAAGCACCCGGTCGATCACCGGCTTCACCACCCCGGACTCGATCAGCGGCCACACGTGCTCACGCACCGCGGCCACGATCGCGGCCTTCTCGGCCAGCGGCCGCCCGCGCAGGTTGGTGGCGACCACCGCGCCGCGCTTGCGCAGCAGCGTGTTGAGGTTGATCTCGCCCTGCACCCCGCCCTGCAGCCCGATGATCACCAGGCGGCCGTTCACCGCCAGCGCGTCCACGTTCCGCTGGAGGTACTTGGCGCCCATGATGTCCAGGATCACGTCCGCCCCGGCGCCGCCGGTGGCCTCCCGCAGCGCCTCGACGAAGTCCTGCTCGCGGTAGTCGATCGCGATGTCGGCGCCCAGCGCCGTGCACCGGGCCAGCTTCTCGGCGCTGCCCGCCGTCACCGCCACCCGCGCACCGACCGCCTTGGCCAGCTGGATCGCCATCGTCCCGATGCCGCTGGCGCCGCCGTGCAGCAGCACCGTCTCGCCCGGCCGCAGGTGGGCGACCAGGAAGACGTTGGACCAGACCGTCGAGGCCACCTCGGGCAGCGCGGCGGCCTCCTCCAGGCTCAGCCCCTTCGGCACCGGCAGCAGCTGCCCGACCGGGACGGCGACCCGCTGGGCGTACCCGCCGCCGACCAGCAGCGCGCACACCTCGTCGCCCACCCCCCAGCCGGCCACGCCCGGCCCGAGCGCGGCGATCCGCCCCGAGCACTCCAGCCCGGGGTACGGGGAGCTTCCGGGCGGCGGGCTGTAGAGGCCCTGCCGCTGCAGCAGATCGGCCCGGTTGACGGCGGTCGCCACCACCTCGACCAGGACCTCGCCCTCGCCGGGCACCGGGTCGGGCACCTCGGCCCAGACCAGTGCCTCGGGCCCGCCGGGTTCAGGAATCGTCATCGCATACATGCCCCGAAGCTACTGCGTACCGGCCCGGGCGCGGCGGCGCCCCGCTCAGCCCGCGAGGCCCGCCAGCACCTCGGCGCCCGGGAGTTGGGCCAGCGCACGGCCCGGCAGGATCAGCTTGCCGCGCCGCCGTCCGCTGCCGATCAGCACGTACGGCGCCTCGGCCACCGCCGCGTCGATCAGCAGCGGCCAGCCGGCCGGCAGCCCGATCGGGGTGATGCCGCCGTACTCCATGCCGGTCTCCGCCACCGCGGCGTCCATCGACGCGAAGGAGGCCTTGCGCGCCTCCAGGTGCTTGCGGACGGCCTTGTTGACGTCCACCCGGGTGGTGGCGAGCGCCAGGCAGGCGGCAAGCGCGGTCTCCCCGCCGCGTTTGGCGGCGACCACCACACAGTTCGCCGAGGCCTCCAGCGGAGCGCCGTACGTCTCGCAGAACACCGCGGTGTCGGCCTTCCCCGGATCGGTGTCCACGTACAGCACGGACTCGGCCGCCTCCCGGTCGTCCCAGTTCTTGAGGGCGTCCGCCACCGGGTCGGCGAGCAGGTCGGCCACCTCCAGGGCCGCGCTGACCGACTCGAACGTGCCGAACGGGGCGTGCAGTTGCTCAGTCATGACACGGACTGTAGCCACCCCGGTCACTTGATGACGATCACCCGGTCGGTGAGCTGCAGCACGGCCGCCTCCGGCTCGGTGTAGTTGAGCACCCGCCGGCCCCGGACCACCGCGACCACCAGGTCCGCGCAGTCCCGCGGGCTGTGCCCGGCCTCGGCCCGGGTGACCGGGCGCTCGATCACGTCCAGGCCGTTGCCGTAGGTGAGCAGGTCCTCCATCACCGCCCCGGCGTGCGGGCTGACCATCGACATGCCGAGCAGCCGGCCCGCCGAGCTGGAGCTGGTGACCACCACGTCGGCGCCGCTCTGCCGCAGCAGCGGGGCGTTCTCGTCCTCGCGGACCGCCGCGACCACGGTGGCGCGCTTGTTGAGCTGGCGCGCGGTGAGGGTGACCAGGACGGCGGTGTCGTCGCGCTCGGGCGCGATCACCACCCGCGCCGCGGCGGGCAGCCCGGCCCGGATCAGGGTGTCGGTCCGGGTGGCGTCGCCGACCACGCCCACCAGTCCGTGCTGGGCGGCCTGGTCGACCACCTTGCGCTGCGGGTCGACGACCACGATCTCCTCCTTGCGCACCCCCTGGCCGAGCAGCGTGTCGACGGCGCTGCGCCCCTTGGTGCCGTACCCGATCACGACGGTGTGCTCGTGCACGGTGGACCTCCAGCGGTTCAACCGCCATTGCTGGCGGGTGCGTTCGGTGAGCACTTCGAGCGTGGTGCCGACCAGGATGATCAGGAAGAGCACCCGCAGCGGGGTGATCACGAAGATGTTGGTGAGCCGGGCACCGTCGCTGAACGGGGTGATGTCCCCGTACCCCGTGGTGGAGAGCGTCACGGTGGCGTAGTACGCCGAGTCCAGGAAGCTCAGCCCGCCGCCGGCGTTGTCGTTGTACCCGTCGCGGTCCAGCCAGACGATCAGGGTGGTGGCGACCAGCACCGCGAGCGCCAGCAGCAGCCGTGAGCCGACCTGGTGCACCGCGGGGCCGCTGCGACGGGCCGGCAGCACGATGCCGGAGTCCGCCCACGGCTCGGTACCGGGGGTCAGCGGGCCCAGTCGGGACTGCCGCCTGGCCTTCACGGCACCTCCAGGAGCTCGACGACGGTGCCGGCCGCGGCGCCACCGGGCGGGACGACGGCGAGGGCCTCCGCGCGGGCCAGGCCGCGCAGCATCGCGGGGCCGTCGAAGGCGAGCGGGACGACGCCGCGTTCGGTCCGGCGCACCGGCAGGAGCCGGGTGTCCCCGGGGTGGCCCGGCAGGTCGACGGCGGTGGGCGCGACGGCGGGATCGACGACCGCCCGGCCGCTGCGGGCGTGCAGCAGCGGCAGGGCCAGGGTCACGGTGCCGGCCACCGCCGCCAGCGGATTGCCCGGCAGGCCCACCAGGTGGCGGCCGCCGGGGAGTTCGGCGAGCAGCATCGGGTGGCCGGGGCGGACGGCCACGCCGTCGACCAGCAGCCGGGCGCCGGCCGCGGCGAGCGCCTGGTGCAGGAAGTCGACCGGGCCGGCCGCGGTGCCGCCGGTGGTGATCACCACGTCGGCGGTGGAGTGCCGGATGGCGTCCCGCAGCAGCCCGAAGTCGTCCCGGACGGCCCGCCGTTCGCCGACCTCGGCGCCGGCCGCGCGCAGCCAGGGCGGCAGCAGCGGGCCCAGCGCGTCCCGGACCAGGCCGGGCGTGGGCAGCCCGGCGTCCAGCAACTCGTCGCCGAGTACGAGCAGTTCGACCACCGGGCGGCTGCGGACGGCCAGCCGGTCGTGGCCGCAGGCGGCGGCCAGACCGAGCACGGCCGGGCCGACCGGGGTGCCGGTGGCCAGCAGCGCCTCGCCCCGGCGGCACTCCTGGCCGCGCGGCCGGACGTCCTGGCCGGTGGTCAGCGGGTCGGGGCCGCGGTCGTACAGCAGCGGCGCGAGCTGCTCGCCGTGCTCGCGGCGGAGGACCGCGGTGGCGCCGGGCGGCAGCTGGGCGCCGGTGGCGATCTCGACGGCCGTGCCGTCGGCCAGCGGCGCCACGGCCTCCTGCCCGGCCAGCAGCCGGCCGGCGACCCGCCAGGGCCCGGGGCCGGCCACGGCCCAGCCGTCCATCGCGGAGGTGTCGAAGGCGGGCAGGTCGGTGAGCGCGGTGAGCGGCTCGGCGAGCGTGGCGCCGAGCGCCTCGGCGAGCGGGACGGTCCGCGGCGGCAGCGGGCGCAGCCCGGCCCGGCGGGCGCTCTCGCGGGCCCGGCGCCAGCTGAGCGCGGCCGGACCGGGCGGCCGAAGGGGCACGACGGTCTCCTCGACGGTGGTCACGGCTTGTCCGGTCCGGCCGCGTCCGCCGTCCAGCGCGAGGCCAGCGCGATGGTGCGCCGGGAGGCCTCGGCGACGGCCTCCGGGCCGCCCCCGCGCTGCGCGGCCGCGTACCCGATCAGGAAGGCGGTCAGCGGTGCGGCGGGCCGGGCCACCCCGTGCGCGACCACCCGGGCGAGGTCGAGCAATTCGGGGACGTCGACGTCCAGGTCGATGCCCAGTTCGGCCCGGACCTCGGCGATCCACTCATCCAGCGTGCGCTCCATGGCCCCCATGCTGCCTGATCGGCGGTGACCCCGAGGTTTTTGCCCGGTGAGCGGCGCGCGTCGTTTCGCTCACGGCGAGGTGCCGCGCGGCGTGAGAAGCGCAGGTCCGGGCCCACCACCGGCAGGACCCGCGGACCGGACCTACCCGCCGGACTCGGCGCGCTCGCGGGCCTGCGCCAGCTCCTCCCAGGTGTCGCAGTCGTAGGCGACCGCGTCGGTGTCCGCCAGCCGCAGGGTGCGCAGGGCGCCGGTGAGGCGGCGCAGCGGGAGGCCGGCCGGGTCGCCGACGGCGGCCAGCGCGGTGCGCAGCGCGGCGGTGCGGTAAGCGGCGGCGAGCGGCTGGTCCCGGCCGGCGGCGTCCACCAGGAGGGCGGCCTCGGCGGCCTGGTCCTCCTCGGCGAGCGCGGCGACCAGTCGGTGGACGGTCCGCTCGTCCAGGAAGGGCAGGTCGGCGGCGAGCAGCAGCACCACGTCCGCGGTGACGTGCGCGAGGCCGGCCGCGACAGCGGCGACCGGGCCGCCGCCGGGCGGCTGCTCGCGGGTCCAGTGCACCCCGGTGCGGGCGGTGGGCCGGGCGGGGCCGACCACCACGGTGGTCCGGGCGCCGGCGCAGGCGGCGAGCACCCGGTCGAGCAGGGTGGACCGGCCGACGGTCAGGCCCGGCTTGTCCGCTCCCCCGAGCCGCCGGGCGGCGCCGCCGGCCGGGACGATCGCGTCGTACGGCGTCATGCCGCCAGTATCCGCCCGCCGCTCACTCCGGCGGCCCGGCCTCGTCCTTGTCCTCGTCCTTGTCCTCGGCGTCCTGGTCCGCCGCAGCCTCAGCCTCAGCCCCAGCCCCAGCCTCAGCGCCAGCGCCAGCAGCCCCGGCGGCGTCCTCCTCCCGGGGCGCGGTGTTGGCGGCGGCGCCGAGCTCCAGGACGGCCGGCAGGGTCAGCTCCCCGTACCGCTCGTTCACCGCGGTGATCAGCGCCTCCGGGTCGTGCGGGTGCTCGGCCAGCAGGCGGTCGAAGTCCTGGAGGTACTCGCCGGTGAAGGCGAGCACCCGGGCCGCCTCGTCGCCCTGGTCGGGCGCCCGGTGGCCGGCGATCACCCGCTCCGCGCCGAGCTCGGCGATCCGGCCGAGGTTGTGGATCCACTCGGTGCGCTGCTCCGGGGTGGTGTCGGCGGTCCAGACGTGGGTGCCGTTGTAGACGAAGTCCCCGGCGACGACGGTGCGGATGCTGGGCACGTGCACCACCGTGGAGCCGCCGCAGTCGGCCTGGCCGAGCAGCAGGACCGGGATCAGCTGGCGGTCGACCATCAGCGGCTGGGGCAGCAGCGGGGCGGGCACCAGCGGGTGGTCGGGGATGTCGTCGCCGTAGACCGGCTTCCACTGGGCGACCTTGGCGGCGGCGGTGCGCAGGATGCCGTCCACCACCGGCGGGGCGGCCAGCAGCTGCGCCTCGGGGAAGAGCCTCAGCACCTCCTCGGCGCCGAAGTAGTGGTCGGGGTGCTGGTGGGTGATCACGATGGCCAGCAGCCGCCGACCCTTGCCGGCCACCCACTCGGCGAGCTCGCGGCCCGCGCTGCGGGTGAGCTGGGCGTCGACCAGGATCGCCGTGTGCTCGCCGAGGATCAGCGTGGAGGTCGCGAAGAAGGCCGACTCGGGGCCGGTGAAGACGGCGGTCTCCAGCGGCCGGACGGGCGCGGCCTCGGCGGTCCGCCCGGGCCGCCCGGTCCGCGTGCCGTCCACGGCGTCCATACCCTCCGCGCCGGCGTTCTCCTCGGGCGGGGACGACGTCACTGGGTGCTCCCTCTGGTCGGCGGTCGGACTTCCTGCGCCCTACAGCATGGGAGCACGGGCCGCCGAATGCGCGGAAGGCGCGCCCGGCGGGGCACGCCTTCCGGATCACCCCACCAGTGACCGCTCCGCCCTCAGGCGGCGAGCGCCTTGGCCTTGAACGCGGCGTCCTCCAGGGCCTGGGTCCTGGACTGCCGGGCCTGCTCCACGAAGTCCGCCATCGCCGGGACGCTCGCCGCGAGGGTGAACTCGGGGACGATGAAGTCGACCTCCAGCCCGAGCATCCCGGTCAGCACCTTCTCCAGGTACGTGGTGACGAACTCGTAGGGCTCCCGCGGGGCGCCGGGCGCGTAGGAGCCGCCGCGCGCAGCGACCACCGTCACCGGCTTGCCCGCCGCCGAGGGGCTCTCCCCCGCCGTGCGGCCGACCAGGATCACCTGGTCCAGCCAGGCCTTGAGGCTGGACGGGATCGTGAAGTTGTACATCGGCGCCCCGATGACGATCGCGTCGGCCCGCTCCAGCTCCGCCATCAGCTCCTCGCGCAGCGCGAAGGAGGCCGCCTGCCCGGCGGTGTGCACGTCGGCCGGGGCGAAGCCGGCCGTGATGCCGTCGGCGTCCAGGTGCGGCACCGGCTGGGCGGCGAGGTCGCGGTAGACCACCGTGCCCTCGGGGTGCTGGGCCTGCCAGGCGGCCCGGAAGGCCGCGGAGACCTCGCGGGAGACCGAGCCGTCGGTGAGCGCGGACGAGTCGATGTGCAGCAGCGTGGGCATGGGGTACCTCCGTCAGGTTAGTAGCTGCTCTTTCCGCCGCAGCTGCAAGTACCGTAGCAGCTTACTTTTTTATAGTCACTAGTGAACGGCCGAGTAGGCTGTGTCCATGGCCGAGCACGAGGAAGCGACCGAGCAGGTCCGGACCGTCCCCGAGAACTGCACCACCGCCCCCACCTGCACCAATGTGGAGGTCGCGCTGACCCGGGTGTTCACCCTGCTCGGCAAGCGCTGGACCGGCATGATCGTCGCCGTCCTCACCAACAACGGTCCGGGCTACTTCTCCGAACTGCGCCGCGCCATCCCAGGCATCAGCGAGCGGATGCTCTCCGACCGGCTCACCGAGCTGTCCGACGCCGGACTCGTGCTCCGCCAGGTCGACGAGGGCCCGCCGCTGCGGGTCAGCTACCGCCTCACCGAGGCCGGCGCCGCCCTGCGCCCGGCCCTCACCGAGCTCGCCCTCTGGGCCGACCAGCACCTGCCGGCCAGCGCCCTCAAGCCGCACGGCACCTGCTGAGCCCCGAAACGCGAAAAGCGCCCGGGCCCGCCTGTTCGAAAACAGGCGGGCCCGGGCGCTCGAATCCCTGCGCGCAGGCTCAGCTCTTCCTGGCCCGGCCACCGGTCAGTCGCGCGAACCGGTCGGCGACGCCCCAGGAGGTGACCCGCCAGAGCGCCTCGACCACGATGCTCCGGCTCATCTTGGACGCACCGAGCTCGCGCTCCACGAAGGTGATCGGCACCTCGGCGACCTTGAAGCCGGCCTTCACCGTCCGCCAGGCCAGGTCGACCTGGAAGCAGTAGCCCGCCGAGGCCACCTCGTCCATGCCGAGACCGAGCAGCGTCTCCTTGCGGAACGCCCGGTAGCCGCCGGTGACATCCCGGATCGGCACCCCCAGCATCAGCCGCGAGTAGGTCGAACCGCCGCGCGAGAGCAGCAGACGGGACTTCGGCCAGTTCACCACCCGGCCGCCCGGCACCCAGCGCGAGCCCAGCACCAGGTCGGCACCGCGCAGCGCGCCCAGCAGCCGGTCCAGCTCCTCCGGCTGGTGCGAGCCGTCCGCGTCCATCTCCACCAGCACGTCGTAGCCGGCGTCGATGCCCCAACGGAAGCCCGCGAGGTAGGCGGCGCCCAGCCCCTCCTTGCCCTTGCGGTGCATCACGTGCACGCTCGGGTCCTCGGCGGCCAGCTTGTCGGCCAGCTCGCCGGTACCGTCCGGGCTGTTGTCATCGGCGACCAGGACATGTGCCTCTGGTACCGCGGCACGAACCCGGCCGACGATCCGCTCGACGTTCTCCGCTTCGTTGAACGTCGGGATGATCACCAGCACCCTGCCGAGATCAGCAAAACTCTGCTGGTTCACGGTCACGTACAAACCTCTCGGCCGGCGGCGGGAAGTGCCAGTCACCGTTGCCCGCACTCTGAAACGCAGCTCTACCCGGCATCCCGCCGCGGTGGAAACCACATGGAAACTACAGCGTGCTGGCATCCTACTACCGCGCCCCGGCAGCTCCGATACGGCCGAGGCACTACCCGGCACCGCCCACCGTTTCCCTGACGGCGGCACCGGTCGGCTAGGGTCGATCACCAGCCTTTGCCAGGACAGCACCGCCCGCACCGCCGGGGCCGCCTCCCGGCGATCCGGCACACCCGCCACCGCGGCAAAGGAAAAAAGGAGCAGGACCGCGCGCATGGACAGGCTCGTCAACACTGTCCGCCCGTACGCCTGGGGGTCCGTCACCGCGATCCCCTCGTTGCTCGGGCAGGAACCCACCGGCGAACCACAGGCCGAACTGTGGATGGGCGCACACCCGGGCGCCCCCTCCCGTGCCGACCGGGACGGCGGGCCGCACCGGCTCGACGAACTCATCGCAGCCGACCCCGAGGGCGAGCTGGGCGCCGCCACCGTGGCCCGGTTCGGCCCCACACTCCCGTTCCTCTTCAAGATCCTGGCCGCCGGCATCCCGCTGTCCATCCAGGCCCACCCCACCCTCGACCAGGCCAGGGCCGGCCACGCCGCGGAGAACGCCCTCGGCATCCCGCCGGACGCCCCGAACCGCAACTACCGGGACGCCAACCACAAGCCCGAACTCATCTGCGCCCTCGACGACTTCGACGGCCTCTGCGGCTTCCGCCGACCCGCCGAGGCAGCCGCGCTGATGGCCGCGCTGAAGGTGCCCGCACTCGACCCGCTGATCGCCCTGCTCCAGGACGAGGACGAGTCCCGGGCGCTCAGCCGCACCCTCGCCGCCGTCCTCACCATGGCCGACCCCGCCGCCGCCGAGGCCGTCCGGGACACCGCCGAGGCCGTGGACAAGGCCGCCGCCGGCGACCCCGACGGCCCGTACGCCCCGTACACCCGGATCACCCGGGAGTTCTCCGGCGACCGCGGGCTGCTGGCCGGCCTGCTGCTCAACCACATCCGGCTGCGCGCCGGGGAGGCGCTCTACCTCGGCGCCGGCGTCCCGCACGCCTACCTGCAGGGCATCTGCGTCGAGTTGATGGCCAACTCGGACAACGTGCTGCGGGCCGGACTCACCCCCAAGCACATCGACGTGCCCGAACTGCTGAAGGTGGTCGGCTTCACCCCCGGCGCCCCGGACGTGCTGCGCCCCGCACCCGTCCCCGGGACCCCGGGCGAGCGGCTCTACCCCGTCCCGATCGACGAGTTCCGGCTCTCCCGCTTCGACCTGGACGGGCAGCCCCGCACGGTCGACGGCCGCACCCCGCAGATCCTGCTCTGCACCGCCGGCACCGCCCGGCTGACCGCGGCCGACGGCACCGTCCTGGACCTCGCCCCCGGCGAGTCCGCCTTCCTGCCCGCGACCGGCACCGGGACCGGCCTCAGCGGCGCCGCCGCGACCGTCTTCCGCGCCACCGTCACCCTCTGACGAACGCGCCCCGGACGCCCGAAGGGCCCGCATCCCCCGGGGGGGATGCGGGCCCTTCGTCACGTCTCGGCGGGATCAGCCCGCCGCGGGTCCACCGGACCCGCCGGACCCACCGGACCCGGCGCCGACCTCGACCGGCACCCGGGCCGGCTCCGCCTGGGCCGGTACGGCCACCGCGCGGGCGCCGCCCTCGGGGGCCGCCAGGGCCTGGGCGGGGAAGCGCCGCTCGACCGCCTTCAGCAGCTTGCGCCCGACGTTCTGCATGGGCAGCTCCACCAGGCGGTACATCAGATAGGCCGCCAGCAGGGACACCGTGAGGAACTCGGCCACCCACAGGACCTTCTCGCCCGTGGCGGTCGGCCGCTGCTCGTGCCCCAGCAGCGGGGCGATGGTGTGCAGCAGCGGGACGTGCAGCAGGTACAGCGAGAAGCTCACCGCGCCGAGCCAGGTCAGCACCTTCGGGAACCGCCGCTTGCGCAGCGCCATCCCTCCCAGGAAGGTCGCCCAGGCCCCGGTGTAGGAGGTCGACCAGGAGATCCACCCCGAGTTCCAGGTGTTCAGCTCCATGCCGTTGCGGTTGTACATCCAGCCGATCGCCACCCCGGCGACCACCACGAAGCCGCAGCACAGCACCGCGTGGATGCGCTCGATCTGGCCGTGCTCGGCCCGGTAGAGCACCGTCCCGGCGAACATCGTGGCGAAGATCAGCAGGGTCTCGAAGACGGGGGCCCGGCTGTTGTTGAGCAGCAGCACGAGGGCGAGGCCGGCCACCAGCACCGCACCGGTACGGGTCAGCACCGGGTTGCCGCTGAGCATGCACGCGAAGCCCATCAGCACGATCAGGGCCGCCGCCAGCACGAGGTTGCGGGTCGAGCCCAGGTCGTGGGTGAGCGTGGCGGACGCCATCGAGCCGCCGAACACCAGCGCCACCGCGGCGAACCCGACGGCGTAGGCGCTGCTGCGCCGGTGCCAGCCGAGCGCGAACAGACCGCTGACCAGGAAGTAGAAGGCCATCTCGTAGGTGAGGGTCCAGGTCACACCCATGCCGTTGATCACGCCGAGCATGTCCTGGAGCATCGTCGCGTTGGCGACCAGCGAGATGAGGTTGTGGCCGGTGCGGAAGAGCGCCACCGATCCGTCGCCCTCGGGCAGCATCAGGATCGACACCACGAAGGCACCGATCAGCGCCGGGTAGATGCGGAACAGCCGTCCGATCCAGAACGCCCTCACGTCACCGCGGCGTTCCAGCGAGGCGGGGATGATGTAGCCGCTGACCAGGAAGAACAGCATCACGCCGTAGACACCCAGGTCGAAGTGCCACCAGATCATCCCGCCGAACGGGAGCAGCTCCAGGATCCCGAAGTGGTGCAGCGCCACCACCAGGGCGGCCCACCCGCGCAGTGCGTCGAGCCAGCCGAGCCGGGACCCGGCCTTTCCGGGCGCCGCCGCACGCGCGTTCCCTCCGGCTCTACCGGGAAGCCGCAGTCGTATTGTTCTCACGGCAGGGACAGTAACCCATCCGCCGCAGCCCCATCGTTCCCGGAGTACCCCGCCCCCGCCGGGGCCCGGGCGGCATGGAGCGCCCCGGGGGGCAGCCTGCGGACGGCTGCCCCCCGGGGCGGTGACCAGCGGTCGCCGGTCAGTTGTTCTGGTAGACGCCGAACATGTCGACGAGCAGGTCGATGTCGCCGTCGCTGGCGTTCCAGAAGTCGACGATGCCGTTGACCCCGGGGTTCGCCTGGACGAGGTTCGGCACGGTCTCACCGGCCTGCCAGTTCAGCGAGGAGGTCGGCGGCTTGGTCGGCCGGACGTCCGTCTGGTTGTTGTACTGCGTCATCGAGTTCGGGTCCGGGGCGACGGTCAGGTGGCCCGAGTCCTGGGTGTTGGTCACGGTCGCGTTGAGCACGAAGCCGGTGTACTGCGGCTCGTCGACCGACAGCGGCATGTAGACGTAGTTGCGGCGGTCCAGCGGTCCGCCGATGTCCCCGCGACGGGTGTCCAGCAGACGCAGCGGGGTCACCGGCAGGTAGGCGCTCTTGCTGTTGTCGCTGTAGTAGCCGACCACGTCCACGATCACGTCGGTCGGGGCCCAGGCACCGTTGCGGATCTGGATCCGCCCGTCGGCGCCGACCGGCACGATCACCGAGTTGGCGACGGTCTGGCCGGCCTGGAAGTTCACGTTGGAGGCGGTGGGCGCGGACTGGCCGCCCGGGAAGACCGTCAGGTGGCCGGTCTCCTGCGGGTTGGTCACCGTGACGTTGAGCGCGACCGCACGGGCGCCGGACGGGACGCCCGCGGTGCCCCAGACCTGGGTCGAGATCGTCGAGACGGCGTTGACCTTGCCCCGGGCGGTGCCCGTGCCGTCGCGGGAGTCGACCAGGCGGGTCGGACCGACGGCGGTGTAGCCGGCGGCCGCGGTGTGGGTGAAGTAGCCGGCGACGTCGGCCAGCAGGTCCACCGGGGCCCAGCCGCCGTTGTACAGGTCGACGTAGCCGTTCGCACCGACCGGGACGATCACCAGGTTCGGGACGGTCTGCCCCGGGGTGAAGTTGACGTTCGAGGTCTCCGGGAGGGTGCCGCCCTCGGCGAAGGCCGTGATGTGGCCGGGGGTGCTGGTGTTGGTGACGGTGACGTTGAGGGCCACCGCGGTCACACCGGCCGGGAGGCCGGCGTTGCCGCCGACCTTCACCCGGGCCGAGGTGTACGGCTGCACCTTGGTGGCGGGCGCGCCGGTGCCGTCACGGGTGTCGAGCAGGCGGGTCGGGCCGTACGGGGTGTACGCCGAACCCGGGGTCGCCATCGTCACGGTGTTGGTCGCGAAGTAGCCGCTGCCGTCGGAGGCGGTCACCGAGATGGTGTACGAGCCGAGCTTCGCGTAGGTGTGCGGGCGCCGCGTGTCGGTGCTCTGACCGAACAGGTCGAAGCGGTCCGAGGTGCCGTCGCCCCAGTTCACGGTGACGGCGACCGCGACCGGGTCGCTGATGACGGCCGTGGTCAGCTCGATGCCGTAGGCGCTGGTCCCGACGGCGGCGATGCCGACCGCCAGGCCCGAGTTGGCGGCCGGGGCGTCGGCGCCCTGCTGGGCGTTCTTGGCGCCCGGTGCGGCCTGGGAGCGCTGCGAGGCGCTGGCCGGGCTCTCGTAGGTGGTGAACGCCGGGCTGGAGATCTTGTCCTTCGGCGTGGTCTGCACCGCGTGCGCACCGGCGGTCGGCGCCGGGGCGTCGGCCGCCTGGGCCAGCGCGGGTGCGAAAACGACGCTGGCCGCCACGGCGGCAGCGGTCACAACGAGACGGTGACGGGACACCGTACCCCCCAAGTCCTATTAAGCGATCATCAAATGATGCTCGCACAGAGTACACATCGCGCGGGTACGGAACAACGACAATTCCGCCGCCCTCCGACAGCCCTCACGACCGGGGGGAATGGTCAGTCTCTCGTCATGTCGACAAAGCGGGAGTAATGGCCCTGGAATGCCACCGTGATGGTCGCGGTGGGGCCGTTTCGGTGCTTGGCGACAATCAGGTCGGCCTCGCCCGCGCGGGGGGACTCCTTCTCGTAGGCGTCCTCGCGGTGAAGCAGGATGACCATGTCGGCGTCCTGCTCGATCGAGCCGGACTCACGCAGGTCGGAGACCATCGGCCGCTTGTCGGTGCGCTGCTCGGGACCACGGTTCAGCTGCGAGAGCGCGATCACCGGGACCTCCAGCTCCTTCGCCAGCAGCTTCAGGTTTCGCGACATGTCGGAAACCTCCTGCTGCCGGTTCTCGGCCCGGCGCGAACCACCGGACTGCATCAGCTGGAGGTAGTCGATAACGACCAGTTTGATGTCGTTGCGCTGCTTGAGCCGACGGCATTTGGCGCGGATCTCCATCATCGACAGGTTCGGCGAATCGTCGATGAAGAGCGGCGCCTCACTGACGTCCGGCATCCGGCGGGCCACCCGGGTCCAGTCGTCATCTGTCATGTTCCCGGAACGCATATGGTGCAGCGCCACCCGCGCCTCGGCGGAGAGCAGACGCATGGCGATTTCGTTTCGCCCCATTTCGAGTGAGAAAATCACGCTCGGGAGCTTGTTCTGAATGGAACACGCCCGCGCGAAGTCCAACGCGAGGGTGGAGTTGTGCGTCGGAACCATCATCCGGGTGGCCAGGTAGAGGTGGTCCGGGTTGTCGACCTCGACGCAGCGGACCGGGACGCTCTCCGTCTCACGGACGTCCACGATGTAGCGCTGCGTCAGTCGTGCGGTACCGGGGCGCCTCCGCTCCGCGTGAACGGCGCGCTTCCGCTCCAGCCCGAAGACGTCGTCCTCCGGGGTGAACGTGACCACGTAGGCGGTGGACGTCTCCTCCGAGCGCCCCATCACCCGCTTCGTCGTCATCCCGCAGCGGTAGCCGAGCCCGACCACGAGCTCGCGGAAGCCCTCGGCCAGTTCCCGGCTGGTCACCGCGAACTGGACCGACCCCGTCCGGTTGACGGTCCCGTCCGTGTCGAGGAGTCCGGCGAGCAGTGCCCGGCGCTGGGTGACGGCACCGCGGAGGTACTCCGCGGGGATGTGCTTGCGTCCCAGGACCCCGAGGTTCCGCAGCGCCACGAGAAGGCTCCCGTGGCTCCGCGTGCAGGCGGCGCAGCGCGGCTCCGAGAACGCCGAGACGCACTCGCGTCCGCAGTCCACGCACGTGGGGACAGCTACCGGTGCCGAGACGAAACGCGCCCGCCCGCCGCACGACCTCCCGCATGTCCGCACCTGGGAGAGCTTTGCCACGAACGGCTCACCGCAGACGACGCAGGTGCGCTCGGCGGGCACCGGCCGCTCCACCGCGAACCGCAGGGCGTAGGTCAGCGTGGTGCCCACCTGCCGGACCTCGAAGCCCTCGTCCGCGATCCGCCGGACGATGTCGGGGTCCGCCGACGTGACCCTCGCCGCGTCGCTGTGGCCGTCGCCCAGCCACGCGCCGAGGGTGTACGGCGGCACGGGCAGGTCGCGCTCCGGGAGGTCCAGTGCCGCGGTGTTGTGCACCGAGTGGTTGGCGCGCCGGTCCGCCGTCTCGCACCGGACGGTGGCGGCGATCTCCTTGGTCGTCCTGACTGCCGCAAGGCTGCCGGGGGCCCCGGCGGCCCGAACGGACCTGCGCGAGGCCCTGGTCTCGGTCAGCCACTGGTGGTCGGCGTCGGCGATGACGGACGTGCCGTCGTCGAACAGCACCTCGTAGCACGGGCGCCCGGTCATCACCTCGGTGGCGGCCACCACGCGGGTGGGTCGCCCGGAGGCGTCGAGGAGCCGGTCGCCGACCTGAACGTCCCCCATGGTGGTCCAGCCGTCCGGGGTCGGCAGCGGGGTGTCCAGCGCCAGCGCCTTTCCCATGGCCGGACGGGCGGCGATGACGATCATCTGGCCGGGGTGCAGGCCGTTGGTCAGCGCGTCGAAGTCGGCGAAGCCGGTGGGCACGCCGGACATCTGGCCGTTGCGGGAGCCGATCGCCTCGATCTCGTCGAGGGCGCCCTCCATGATGTCGGAGAGCGGTGCGTAGTCCTCGTTGGTGCGCTGCTCGGTGACGGCGTAGATCTCCGCCTGGGCCGCGTTGACGATCTCGTCGACGTCGCCCTCGGCGGCGTAGCCCATGCCGGCGATCCGGGTGCCGGCCTCGACCAGGCGGCGCAGCACGGCGCGCTCGTGGACGATCTCGGCGTAGTACTCGGCGTTGGCGGCCGTCGGGACGGAGTTGACCAGGGTGTGGAGGTAGCCCGGGCCGCCGACCCGGACGAGCTCGCCGCGCTTGGTCAGCTCGCCGGCCACGGTGATCGGGTCGGCGGGCTCGCCCCGGGCGTACAGGTCGAGAATCGCGCCGTGGATCAGCTCGTGGGCCGGGCGGTAGTAGTCGGCGGGCTTGAGCACCTCGACCACGTCGGCGATGGCGTCCTTGGAGAGCAGCATGCCGCCGAGGACGGACTGCTCGGCCGCGAGGTCCTGCGGGGGGACCCGCTCGAAGCCCTCCAGGCCCTCGGAGCGCTCGCCGTCGCCCTGGCGCTGCTGCTTGCCGCCGTCGCGCTGGAAGCCGCCGCCGGAGCCCTTGCCGCCCTTCTGGAAGCCGTCGCCCTGGCCGCCGCCCTGGCCGCCACCGCGCGACCGGGAGACCGGGAGCCGGTCGCCCGGACCCTCCGGGAAGGGCGCGTCGGCGTAGCCGGCCGGGAAGGGGTCGTCAGCGGTCTGCCAGTCCTCCTCCGGCGGCGGGGCGTCGTGGTCGTCGTACTGGGGGCCGGTCACGCGTGTTCCCCGATCAGCGAGTGGTGCGAGTTGGAGCGGGCCTTGCCGGTGGCTGGGTGAAGCGGAGCTGCGCTCCTCTTTGTACGCCACCGCACCGACAAATCGGACGCCGAGGCGGGTGGGAGTGTCGGGCGGACGGCCCACGCTAAGGCGCCGGACGCCCTTCAGCCAAGGTGGTTATCCACAGGGGGTGTGGACGATGGGTCCCGTGCTGTGGAGAAGTACCGCAAACCTGTGGACGCCCCTGTGGAAAGCCCTGTGGATAACCAGACCATCGATCCACCGTCAACTCGCTGACCTGGGAATCCCTCCTCCCGGGGCTGTGCATGAGAAATTCTTCACACACCGGCGAGTGGCCCGGCCCACACACCCGCTCGGCGTAGTCGCTCACAATTGCGAGTAATGAGCCTAATAGGCTGGCACCTCTTACCTGTGGATGAGTAGCCTGGAGTCCATGACCCTGCCCTCCACCGATCGCCGCCGGCACGACCGGGAGATCCTCGCCCTGGCGGTCCCGGCCTTCGGCGCACTGGTCGCCGAGCCGCTCTTCCTGATGGCCGACTCGGCGATCGTCGGCCATCTCGGCACCTCCCAGCTGGCCGGGGTCGGCGTCGCCTCCGCCGCCCTCACCACCGCCACCGGGGTGTTCGTCTTCCTCGCCTACGCCACCACGGCCGCGGTCGCCCGCCGGATCGGCGCCGGCGACCGCCGGGCCGCCGTCCAGCAGGGCGTCGACGGCATCTGGCTGGCCCTGGCGCTGGGCCTCGGCGTGGTCGCCCTGACCCTGCTGCTGGCCCCCTGGACGGCCGGGGTGCTGGGCGCCTCGGACACCGCCGCCCCGTACGCCGTGACCTATCTGCGGATCAGCGCGCTCGGCATCCCGGCGATGCTGATGGTGATGGCCGCCACCGGCGTCCTGCGCGGACTCCAGGACACCCGCACCCCGCTGCTGGTGGCCATCGCCGGGTTCGCCGCCAACCTCGTGCTGAACGCCGCCCTGGTGTACGGCGCCGGGCTCGGCGTGGCCGGCTCCGCCTGGGGCACCGTGCTGGCACAGACCGGGATGGCCGCCGCCTACCTCTTCGTGGTGGTCCGCGGCGCCCGCCGGGAGCGGGCCTCGCTGCGGCCCGACCCGGCCGGCATCCGGGCCTGCGCCAGGGCGGGCGGGCCGCTGATGGTCCGCACCCTGAGCCTGCGGGCCATCCTGATGATCGCCACCGCGGTCGCCGCCGGGCTCGGCGACGACCAGATCGCGGCCCACCAGATCGCCATGACGGTGTTCCTCTTCATCGCCTTCGCGCTGGACGCCATCGCGATCGCCGGCCAGGCCATCATCGGCCGCTACCTGGGCGCCGAGGACGTTCCGGGTGCCAGGGCGGCCACCCGCCGGATGGTCGAGTGGGGGGTCGGCTCGGGCGTGCTGCTCGGACTGCTGGTGGTGGTCGCCCGGCCGCTGTACGTGCCGCTGTTCACCCCCGACCCGGCGGTGCAGGCGCAGCTGAACACCGTCCTGCTGCTGCTCGCGCTCTGCCAGCCGGTCTCCGGCCTGGTGTTCGTGCTGGACGGCGTGCTGATGGGTGCCGGCGACGGCCCCTTCCTGGCCTGGGCGATGGTCGCCACCCTCGCGGTCTTCGCCCCGGTGGCCCTCGCCGTGCCCGCGCTCGGCGGCGGGCTGGTCGGGCTCTGGTGGGCGATGAACCTCTTCATGCTGGTGCGCGGCGGGTTCCTGTGGTGGCGGGCCCGCGGCGGCCGGTGGCTGGTGACCGGCGCCGTCCGGGCCTGAGCGGGCCCGCCGGGGAACGACCGAGGGCCGGACTCCCCCGAAGGGGAGCCCGGCCCTCAGGCCACTGCTACGGAGCTGACTCAGGCAGCGACGACGGCGACGTCGAGGTTGGCCTGGACGTCGGCGTGCAGCTTGACCGAGACCTTGTGGGTGCCCACGGTCTTGATCGGCGAGGCGATCGCGACGGCGCGCTTGTCCACGGACGGGCCGCCGGCGGCCTTGATGGCCTCGACGACGTCGGCCTGGGTGACCGAGCCGAACAGACGGCCGGCCTCGCCCGAGCGAACGGCCAGCTTGACCTGGACGCCCTCGAGCTTGCCCTTGACCTCGGTGGCGGCCTCGAGCGTCTGGATCTCGTGGATCTTGCGGGCGCGACGGATCGCGTCGACGTCCTTCTGGCCGCCCTTGGTCCAGCGGATGGCGAAGCCACGCGGGACCAGGAAGTTGCGGGCGTAGCCGTCCTTGACCTCGACGACCTCGCCGGCGGAGCCGAGACCCGGCACCTCGTGCGTGAGGATGATCTTCATTACTTGGTCACCCTCTCTTAGCGCGCGGTGCTGGTGTAGGGCAGCAGCGCCATCTCACGGCTGTTCTTCACGGCCGTGGCGACGTCACGCTGGTGCTGGGTGCAGTTGCCGGTGACCCGGCGGGCACGGATCTTGCCACGGTCGGAGATGAACTTCCGCAGCAGGTTCGTGTCCTTGTAGTCAACGTAGTTGACCTTGTCCTTGCAGAAGACGCAAACCTTCTTCTTCGGCTTGCGAGCAGGCGGCTTCGCCATTGTGTGCTCCATTTGGGGTTCACGGCCCGGCTGGCGTCTCACGACGCCGGCCGCCGGGCCGCACGAAATCTGTCAGCTCTTAGAACGGGGGCTCTTCCGAGAAACCGCCGCCGGACGGGGCTCCGCCCCAGCTGCCGCCACCCTGGTTTCCACCGGAGGGGGCGCTGGAAGCCCACGGGTCGTCGGAGGGGCCGGACTGGCCGCCACCGGAGTTTCCACCCCAGTTGCCGCCGCCCTGCTGGCCGCCACCGCCGCCCCAGTTACCGCCCTGGCCGCCGCCGCCCTGCTGGCCGCCGCCGAAGCCGCCGCCGCCGGGAGCACCGGACCGGTTGGCCCGGGTGACCTTCGCGGTCGCCGAGCGCAGGCTCGGGCCGACCTCGTCGACCTCGACCTCGAAGACCGTCCGCTTCTCGCCTTCCTTGGTCTCGTAAGACCGCTGGCGCAGTCGGCCCTGCACGATGACGCGCATGCCGCGCTGCAGCGACTCGGCGACGTTCTCCGCCGGCTGCCGCCAGACGTTGCACGTGAGGAAGAGGCTCTCGCCGTCCTTCCACTCGTTCGTCTGGCGGTCGAAGGTGCGGGGGGTGGACGCGATGCGGAACTTCGCGACCGCCGCACCCGACGGGGTGAAGCGCAGCTCGGGGTCGTCGACGAGATTGCCGACGAGGGTGATGACGGTCTCGCCTGCCATGGTGGTGATGACCTCTCCGGAAGAGTTCCGTTCACCGCTGTTTCACGTGAAACAGCGGACGCGAGCTACCCGAGGCCCGAGGGCCTCAGAGGTGGCTCAGTGGGTGTCCGGGCGCAGGACCTTGGTCCGCAGAACCGACTCGCTCAGGCCAAGCTGGCGGTCGAGCTCCTTGACGACCTCAGGCGTGGCCTTGAGGTCGATGACCGAGTAGATGCCCTCGGACTGCTTGTTGATCTCGTAAGCCAGACGGCGACGGCCCCAGGTGTCGACCTTCTCCACCTTGCCGCCGCCATTGCGGACGACGGTGAGGAAGTTCTCGATCAGGGGGGCGACAGCGCGCTCCTCAACCGAGGGGTCGAGGATGACCATCAGCTCGTAGTGACGCATGTGTAACCCACCTCCTTTGGACTCAGCGGCCACGGTCTCTCCGTGGCAGGAGGGTTGTGCAGCGTCGGCACCGGAGTAGTGACGACACCGGCTCACCGTAGCGGCCGGGTCCGACACTCGGGCCCCATCGACCCGGAAGAGGGCACAAGGGGGCACAACTACACCAGTGCAGACCGCACAGCCTACCCGCACCCGTACGGCCGAACAAAATGCATAGGGGTTGTGATCCGCGCCCCAACCACCGCAATCTGGACGGAACGGGTTTCCTGCTCGTTCGTCTCCTCCCCAGGAGGTGGGTCCCATGGCCCAGACCATCCACCGGTTCCCCGCCCTCACCCTGAACACGGACGGCCACCGGCACCCCCGAGAGAACGCCCTGGTCGGCATCACCGCCGTGCTGGGCTTGCTGGCCTTCACGACCTCGTTCTTCCACGGTCTCCATCTGCTGAGCTCCTGGAGCGGGCTCTTCGGCGTCGTCACCGGTCTGTGGGGACAGTTCGTCTCCGTGACCACGGCCGAGCGCTTCGTCCTGATCGTCTCGCTCGTCGCCTCGGCCTTCGGCCTCTACCTGGGCCTGGCCCGGGGCGGTCTCTGGGGCTAGGGATCGCCGGACAAGCCCTCCCGGCTTCTCCGACGAGCCCTGGTCCCGGCCCTCCCCACGCGGAACCCCTGGCGCCCCCGTCGCGTACCTACCTGTGGGCAGGTGGTGGCGGGGGCGCCGCCGCGCCCACAGCCGAAGGGGTCCCGGAGGATAAAGTCACCCCCGGGAACCTGGGGCCCACCGAGCCCGACCGACGAGGAGCACCGAGCATGAGCCTGCGCCTGAGGACGATCACCCGCGAGGAGCACCTCGCCTTCATCAGGAGCCGCGCCTCGGCCAGCCACATGCAGGTGCCGTCCTGGGGCGACGTGAAGGCCGAGTGGCGCACCGAGTCGATCGGCTGGATCGACGACTCCGGCCAGATCGTCGGCGCCGGCCTGGTGCTCTACCGGCAGCTGCCGAAGGTCAAGCGCTACCTGGCCTACCTGCCCGAGGGCCCGGTGATCGACTGGTTCGACCGCGACCTGGACCGCTGGCTGTCGCCGATGCTGGCCCACCTGAAGTCGCAGGGCGCCTTCTCGGTGAAGATGGGCCCGCCGGTGGTGATCCGGCGCTGGAACGCGCCGACCATCAAGGAGGCCATCGCCGGCAAGCAGGCCAAGCGCCTGCGCGACATCGAGGCCGACTGGTACGAGCCGCGCGCCTTCGAGGTGGCCGACCGGCTGCGCAAGGCGGGCTGGCTGCAGGGCGACGACGGCGGCGCCGGCTTCGGCGACGTGCAGCCGCGCTACGTCTTCCAGGTGCCGCTGGCGAACCGCTCGCTGGACGACATCCAGAAGGGCTTCAACCAGCTCTGGCGCCGCAACATCAAGAAGGCCGAGAAGTCCGGCGTCGAGGTGGTCCAGGGCGGCTACGACGAGCTGCCGATCTTCCACCAGCTGTACCTGGTGACGGCCGAGCGCGACCGCTTCACCCCGCGTCCGCTGGCCTACTTCCAGCGGATGTGGAAGGCCCTCACCTCCGAGGACCCGAACCGCATGCGGCTCTACATCGCCTACCACGAGGGCGAGCCGCTGGCCGCGACCACGATGCTGGTGGTCGGCGAGCACGTCTGGTACTCCTACGGCGCCTCGGCCAACCACAAGCGCGAGGTCAAGCCCTCCAACGCCATCCAGTGGCGGATGATGCGCGACTCCTACGCCCTCGGCGGCGGGGTCTACGACCTGCGCGGCATCAGCGACACGCTGGACGAGAACGACCACCTGTTCGGCCTGATCCAGTTCAAGGTCGGCACCGGTGGCCAGGCCGCCGAGTACCTCGGCGAGTGGGACTTCCCGCTCAACAAGCTGCTGCACAAGGCACTCGACCTCTACATGTCGCGCCGCTGAGCCGCTTGCGCCCCGCCGTGCCCCTCACCCTCTGGGAGATGACCCGATGACGCTGTCGCTCTACCTCGACACCGACCGCTGGCGCACCCACCAGCGCACCGTCCTGGCCGAGTTCCCCGGTCTGGTGCCGGTGGCGAAGGGCAACGGCTACGGCCTGGGCAACCACCGGCTGGCCGAGGAGGCGACCCTGCTGGGCACCGGCGTGCTGGCCGTCGGCACCGCCTACGAGGCGGCGGACGCCGCCGACTGGTACGGCGGCGAGCTGCTGGTGCTCACCCCGTACCGGGTCGGCGAGGAGGTCCTGCCGCTGCCGCACGCCCGGGTGATCCGGACGGTGGCGAACCTGGCCGGGCTGCGGGCGCTGCACGGCGCCCGGGTCGTGGTGGAGTGCATGACCACCATGCGCCGGCACGGGGTGGGCGCGGCCGACCTGCCGGCCGTCGCCGCCGAGCTGGACGGCGTCTCCTTCGAGGGCCTGGCCCTGCACCTGCCGATGGACCGGCCGGACGGCTCCGACCCGGTCGACGAGGTGGCGTACTGGGTGGACACCGCCCGGGCCGCCGGCGTGCCGGTGCACACCGTGTTCGTCAGCCACCTCGGCGCGGCGGGCATGGGGCAGCTGGCCCAGCGCTACCCGGACACCGTCTTCCGGGCCCGGATCGGCACCCGGCTCTGGCTGGGCGACCACGGGGCGCTGGAGGTCCGGGCGACGGTGCTGGACGTCACCCCGGTCGTCAAGGGCGACCGGTACGGCTACCGCCAGCACCCGGCGCCCTCCGACGGCCACCTCGTGGTGGCGGCCGGGGGCACCGCGCACGGCATCGGCCTGGAGGCACCGAAGTACGTCCAGAGCATGTCCTCGCGGGCCAAGGGCATCGCCCGGGCCGGTCTGGCGACGGTCAACAAGACCAAGTCGCCCTACAACTGGTCCGGCAAGCAGCTCTGGTTCGCCGAGCCGCCGCACATGCAGGTCTCGCTGCTGTTCCTGGACAACGAGACCAAGCCGCCGGTCGTCGGCGACGAACTCGCCCTGCAGGTCCGGCACACCACCACGCACTTCGACCGCGTGGTGGACCGCTAGGGCTTGGGAGTCCGCCCCGGCCTGACGGCCGGGGCGCGCCCTACCGCTCGACGATGTCGGCCGGTTCCGGCACGGTCGGCTCGTCCAGCCACTGCTCGGGACCGGCCGGGGCGTACCCGGCGTAGGTCGCCTCCTCCTTCAGCTGCCGGGCGGTGCCCAGCACGAAGACGTCCGGGGCGTGGTCCAGCACCCCGCCGGACGGGTCGTCGCTGCCGTCCCAGCGCACCGGGTCGCGGTCGGGCAGCAGGATGTCCCGGACCACCATGCCGCACAGGTAGAGCGTTCCGAGCAGGTGCAGGACGATCGCGAAGTGGTACCAGGACTCGCCGATGCCCTGCTGCTTGGCGCCGGTGACGAAGCCCAGGTGGGACCAGATGCCCAGGGTGTACAGCGCCTCGCAGGCCTGCCAGATCAGGAAGTCCCGCCAGCGCGGCCGGGCCAGCACCGCGAACGGGATCAGCCAGAGCACGTACTGCGGCGAGTAGACCTTGTTGACCAGCACGAACGCGGCCACCACCAGGAAGGCCAGCTGCGCGAAGCGCGGGCGGCGCGGCGCCGAGAGGGCCAGCCAGCCGATCCCCAGGCAGCAGAGCACCATCAGCACCGCGATGAAGGTGTCCAGGTTCTCCAGCCCGACGCCGCGGCTCTGCATCAGGATCAGCCAGAAGGAGCCGTAGTCCTCCTTGCGGTGCTTGCTGAAGACGTAGAAGGTCGACCAGCCCTGCCAGTTGGCCATCATGATCGGCAGGTTGACCAGCAGCCAGGCACCGACCGCGCCGCCCAGCATCGCCCGGAACTCGCGCCACCGGCCGGCCCGCCAGCAGAGCATCAGCAGCGGACCGATCAGCAGCACCGGGTAGAGCTTGGCGGCGGTGGCCAGGCCGATGAAGACGCCGGCCCAGACCGGGCGGGAGCCGGACCACCAGGCCATCGCGACGGCGGCCAGCGCGACCGCCAGCAGGTCCCAGTTGACGGTGGAGTTCAGCAGCAGGCACGGGGCGAGCGCGAACAGCAGGGCGTCCCAGGGGCGCCGGCGGTGGGTGCGCGACAGGGCGACCACCGCGACCACCGCACAGGCCATCAGCAGGCCCGCGTTGATCGCCCAGAACCACTGCTCCTGGCTCTGGGTGCCACCGCCACCGGGCGTCAGCCAGGCCGCCACCTGCATGAACAGACCGGTCAGCACCGGGTACTCGAGGAACTGGAGGTCGCCCGAGGTGCCCGGGATCCGGTCGACGTACGGGTGCAGGCCGGCCGCGAAGCCGCGTCCGGAGAACAGGTGCGGGATGTCGCTGTAGCAGGCGTGCACGTACTGCGGCGATCCCGGCTGGAACCAGGCGGAGTTGTAGCAGGGCAGCTTCTGCGCCATGCCCAGCACCGAGACCACGATCACCACCAGCGCGAGGAAGCGCGCCGGCACCCACCAGGAGACGCCCAGCAGGGCGCGCCGGCCGGGCGGGCCGCCGATCACCTCGCTCCCGGCCGCCGCGACCGGGTCCTCGTCCGCCGGGACGACCACGGTGTTGGCCGGCGGGGCGGGCGGTCCGGCCGGGTCCGCGGCGGGCGCCGCCGGGGCGGGCCCGGCGGCCTCGGCGGGCCCGGTCTGGTCGGCGGATTCGTCACGCGCGCTCGACGTCATGCCGGACATCCTGCCGCACCTCCCCCACCAGGACGAGGAGGCCCCCTGAGCGGCCCCGGACCGGTCCGGCGAATCATGACGAAACGGCGGTGGCGCCCCTCCGGAGAGGGGCGCCACCGCCGTTCGGACCGTTCGACGCCGATCGTCAGGGCGCCGCGCCCGGCTGGGCGCCGCCGCTCGCCGACGGCGAGGTGGTCGGCTTCGGCGGCTTGGTGCTGGTCGGGCTGGGATCGCTCGTCGACGCGGACGGCGAGGGCTGCTGGGAGGTGCACAGCCCGGGGATGATGCAGCTGGGCGAGGGCCCGCCACCGCCGCCACCGCCGCCGCCCGGGTGGGTCGACTTGGTCTGCGTCGGGGTCGGCACGGTACCCGGGCAGTCCACGCCGGGCACGCAGGCCGGCTGCTGGGTCGTCGTCGGCTGCTGCGGCTGCTGCTGCGTCGGCTGCTGCGCGCCGGGCTCCGGCGCGGTGGTCGGCGCGGTCTCCGTCATCGTGGGCGAGGGCGAGGCGCTCGCGGTGCTCGGCGCGCCCGAGGAGTCCACCTGGCTGCCGACCGGCTGCGGGGCGGGGAAGTCCATCTTCTTCTCGTTGGCCAGGGCGACCTTCATGTACCGGGTGAAGATGTCCGTCGGGGTGTCACCACCGTGGATCGAGTCCTTGCCGCCGGTGCCGTTGAGGGACAGCCGCTCGTGCTTGGCCGGGTCCTCGCGCCACATCGCGACGCTGGTGGACAGCTGCGGGGTGTAGCCGACCCACCAGGCCGACTTGTTCTGGTCGGTGGTACCGGTCTTGCCGGCCACCGGGCGGCCGAGTCCGTTGCTCAGCTTGCCGGTACCGTTCTTGGCCACGTTCACCAACACGTCGGTGAGGTTGTCCGCGACGGCCGGCTCCAGCGCCGGCTTCAGCTCGGGCTTGCCGAATCCGGCCAGCTCCTTGCCGCTGACCTCGACCTTGGTCACCGAGTAGGGGTCGGCCTGCTTGCCGCTGGCGGCCAGGGTCGCGTAGGCGTCGGCCATCCGGATCGGGCTCACGGTGGAGGTGCCGAGGGCGAAGGTCGGCGTCTTGGGGTCCGCGAAGCTCTCCTTGCGCACGCCCATCGCCTCCGCGATGTTGGCCACGTTCTGGCCGCCGACGTCCTGGTTGAGCTGGACGAACGGCACGTTGTACGAGTTCTGCATGGCCTGCCGCAGGGACACGTAGCCGCGCTTGCCGGAGTCCTCGTTCTTCTGCCGGTAGGGCTTGCCGTCGTCGCCGATCACCAGCGAGCCGTCCGGCTTGCGGATCTCGGACTTGTCGTCGGAGAGGTAGCGGCTGTCCGCGTTGATCCGCTTCGGCTTGCCCTGCTCGTCGGTCTGGGTCTGCACGCCGATCTGCATCGCGGCGGCCAGCACGAACGGCTTGAAGGTCGAGCCGACCTGGACGCCCTTGGCGTCCGCGTTGTTGTCGAAGTGCTGGTTCTCCACGCCGTCGCCGCCGTAGATGGCGACGAGCGCGCCGTCGCCGGGGCGGACGCTGGCGGCGCCGAACTGGACCCAGTTGTCCTGCTCGGGGCGCTTCTGCAGGTTGAGGGTCTCGCCCTTGACGTCGTCCACGGCCTTCTTGAGGGCGTCGACCTTCTCCTTCTCGAAGGTCGTGTAGATCTTGAAGCCGCCCTTGTCGATCGCCCGGGCGTCGATCTTGGGGTCCTTGCTCATGACGTACTTGTTGGCGGTGTCGACCAGGTAGCTGATCTCACCGTTCATGTTGGCCGACGGCTGGACCTTGATCGGCTCGGGGAACGTGGTGCACTTGGCGCGCTCCTCGGCGGTGGTGTTGTTGGTCTCCACCATCCGCTTGAGGATCCAGTTCCAGCGCTCCTCGGCGCGCTCGTGGTTGCCCTTGAGCGACGGGTCGTACAGGCCGGCGCCCTTGAGCAGCCCGGCCAGCATGGCGCTCTGGCAGAGGTCCAGGTCCTTGGCGTTGATGCCGTAGTACGCCTGCGCGGCGGCCTGGGCGCCCTCCGCGCCGCGGCCGAACCAGCTGGTGTTCAGATAGCCCTTCAGGATGTCGGGCTTCTCGGTGGTCTGATTGATCTTCAGGGTGATGAAGAACTCCTTCACCTTGCGGTCAAGGGTCTGCTCCTGGGTGAGGTAGGCGTTCTTGACGTACTGCTGGGTGATCGTCGAGGCGCCCTGCGTCTCACCGCCCGTGGCCATGTTGTAGACGGCGCGCATCATGCCCACGGGGTCGACGCCGCTGTCGGTGCGGAAGGTCGAGTTCTCCGCCGCGATCACGGCGTTCTGCAGGTTGGGGCTGATGTCCGAGAGCTCGACGATCTGGCGGTTGGCCTCGCCCTTGCGGGTCATCTCCGAGCCGTCGGCCCAGTAGTAGATGTTGTTCTGACCCTTCACCAGGTCCTTGAGCGGCGGGACGGTGGTGCTCTGGTAGATGAAGAACACCCCGCCGACGCCGGCCGCGAAGACCAGCAGGAACGCGGTGAGCCACTGCTTCCAGGACGGCAGCCAGCGGCGGACGCCCTGCTTGCCGAAGCGCGGGTAGTCGATGAACCGCTTCTTGCCGGGCTTGCCGCCCCGGCCCGCCGGCGCCGCGGGTGCGGCCGCGCCGCGCCTGCCGCCCTTCTGGCCGGCCTTGCGCATCTCGGCACGGGTCATCCGGGGCTGCTGGGCGGTCTCCCGGACGCCCGAGGGGCGCCGCCGCCCGAGTCCGCCCGAGCTGAGCTCGTCGTCTCCGGCCCCGCCCGGGCGGCCGTTGTCACCCGGGGGCTGCTCGCCGCCGCCGGCGGGCGACCTTCGCCGTCGTTCGCTCATGTTTCCAACTACTCCTCGCCAGGCCGTCGAGCCTGAAGGCAGGGTTCACGTCCAATGCCCGCAACCGCCCTAACCCCGGAGGTGGTCCTCGTGCACACGCGACAGCGTACGCAGCCGAGATATCCACCTAATCGGGCATCAAGTACTAATCGCCACAAAAGGTCGGCAGATCATTACACGGCCGTTGCCTAGGGCACCCGCGCGTCGCCTTGTGATCACATTCACGCGTGCCCCCCTTGCCCCTTCGAGGACCCAGGTTTACTGTTCTCGATATATCGAGCCGATACATCGGAACGGCATACCACCGGATACGGCGGTACCGCGGTCCGACCGGGAGGAAGGAGGACGACGGCATTGAGCAGGCGCTCAGGAGTGCTGGAGTTCGCCGTTCTCGGTCTGCTGCACGACGCACCGATGCACGGGTACGAGCTGCGCAAGCGGCTCAACGTCCTGCTCGGCTCGTTCCGCGCGTTCTCCTACGGGACGCTCTACCCGTGTCTGAAGAGCCTGGTGGCCCAGGGTTTCCTGGTCGAGGACAACCCGGACGTCGAGTACGTCCCGGCCACCGCGCTCAACGGCAAGCGGTCCAAGATCGTCTACCGGCTCTCCCCCGAGGGCAAGCAGCGCTTCGAGGAACTGCTGGCCGACTCCGGCCCCGACGCCTGGGAGGACGAGCACTTCGGCGTCCACTTCGCGTTCTTCGGCCAGACCGACCGGGCGGTGCGGATGCGCGTCCTGGAGGGGCGCCGCAGCCGGCTGGAGGAGCGACTGGAGCGGATGCGCAACTCGCTCGCCCGGGCGCGTGAGCGGTTCGACGACTACACCGTCGAGCTGCAGCGGCACGGACTGGAGTCGGTGGAGCGCGAGGTCCGGTGGCTCAACGAGCTGATCGAGACCGAGCGGGCCAACCGCACCGGCCGTCCCGGGCCCCCCACCGGCGGGCCGAACACCGCAGTACCCCCCACGACTTCGGACGGCCGTGGCCAGGAGGACGGGTCCTCGGACCCGCCCGGGCCACCGTACGACCGCCCGGGGCGCTCCGCCCAGGAGCGCTGACACCGCGTCAGCCCTGTGCCACGCGGCAGGAGTGGGCGCCTCGCGCGCCCGTCACAGCAGTCATCGAAGAAGCAGGACGAGTACCGCCGAGTCTCGGCGGCGCTCATGAGATCACAGGGAGCAACCGGAATGGGTTCGGTTCGCGTAGCCATCGTTGGCGTGGGCAACTGCGCCGCCTCGCTGGTGCAGGGTGTCGAGTACTACAAGGACGCCGACCCGGCCGGCAGGGTCCCCGGGCTGATGCACGTCCAGTTCGGCGAGTACCACGTCCGTGACGTGGAGTTCGTCGCGGCCTTCGACGTCGACGCCAAGAAGGTCGGCTTCGACCTGGCCGACGCCATCGGCAACAGCGAGAACAACACCATCAAGATCTGCGACGTGCCGCCGACCGGCGTCACCGTCCAGCGCGGCCACACCCACGACGGCCTGGGCAAGTACTACCGGGAGACCATCGAGGAGTCCGACGAGGCCCCGGTCGACGTCGTCCAGGTCCTCAAGGACCAGCAGGTCGACGTCCTGGTCTGCTACCTGCCCGTCGGTTCCGAGGTCGCGGCGAAGTTCTACGCCCAGTGCGCCATCGACGCCAAGGTCGCCTTCGTGAACGCCCTGCCGGTGTTCATCGCGGGCACCAAGGAGTGGGCGGACAAGTTCACCGAGGCCGGCGTGCCGATCGTCGGTGACGACATCAAGTCCCAGGTCGGCGCCACCATCACGCACCGCGTGATGGCCAAGCTGTTCGAGGACCGCGGTGTCGTCCTCGAGCGCACCATGCAGCTGAACGTCGGCGGCAACATGGACTTCAAGAACATGCTCGAGCGCGAGCGCCTGGAGTCCAAGAAGATCTCCAAGACCCAGGCCGTCACCTCGCAGATCCGCGACCGTGAGCTGGGCGCCAAGAACGTCCACATCGGCCCGTCCGACTACGTGGCGTGGCTCGACGACCGCAAGTGGGCCTACGTCCGCCTCGAGGGTCGCGCGTTCGGCGACGTCCCGCTGAACCTGGAGTACAAGCTCGAGGTCTGGGACTCCCCGAACTCCGCCGGTGTCATCATCGACGCCGTGCGCGCCGCGAAGATCGCCAAGGACCGCGGCATCGGTGGCCCGATCCTGTCGGCGTCCTCGTACTTCATGAAGTCCCCGCCGGTCCAGTACTTCGACGACGAGGCCCGCGAGAACGTCGAGAAGTTCATCAGCGGCGAGGTCGAGCGCTGAGCATCGGGCTGACAGCTCGTAAGCTCTGAACGGACCCATGGTCTTCGACCATGGGTCCGTTCACCTTTTCCCGGCGAATGTTTCACGTGAAACACCGACCGGTTCCATGGCAATCTGGGCGGGTGGCGATCACGGAGAACGGCAGCCCCACCCACCGGCCCGCGCAGCGCGCCACGCTCCTCGGCCTGCTCCGCGGCCGCGACTTCCGCCGGCTGCTGACCGCCCGGGTGCTCTCCCAGCTCTCCGACGGCGTCTTCCAGGTCTCGCTCGCCGCGTACGTGGTCTTCTCCCCGGAGAAGCAGTCCTCCCCCGCCGACATCGCCTCGGTGCTGGCCGTGATGCTGCTGCCGTTCTCGGTGATCGGCCCGTTCGCCGGCGTGCTGCTGGACCGCTGGCGCCGCCGCCAGGTCCTCTACTTCGGCAACCTGGCCCGGTTCGGGCTCGGCCTGGTGACCGGCGCCCTGCTCCTGGCCGAGGCCCCGTCCTGGCTGTTCTTCGCCTCCGCCCTGCTGGTCACCGCGCTCAACCGGTTCATCCTGGCCGGCCTGTCGGCCGCGCTCCCCCGGGTGGTGCCGCAGGACCAGCTGGTGACCGCCAACGCGCTCTCGCCCACCCTCGGCACGGTCGCCGCGGCCTGCGGCGGGGGCCTGGGCTTCCTGCTGCACCAGGTGATGGCCCCCGGTCCGCGGGCCGACGCGGCCCTGGTGACGGTCGCCGCGCTGCTCTACCTCTCGGCGGCGCTCGCCGCCCGCCGGATGGGCCGGGACCTGCTCGGGCCCGAGCACCGCGCCGACCGCCCCCCGCTCGGCCGGGCCCTCGCCCAGGCCAGCCGCGAGCTGGGCTCGGCCGTCCGGCACCTGGTCCGCGACTGCCGGCCCGCGGTGCACGCACTGGCCGCCGTCACCGCCGCCCGGTTCTGCTACGGCGTGCTGATCGTCGTCGTGGTGATGCTGGCCCGCTACACCTTCAACGACCCGGCGGACAGCTCGGCCGGACTGGTCACCCTGGGCCAGGCGGTCGGACTCTCGGCCGCCGGGTTCTTCCTCGCCGCCGTGGTCAGCCCCTGGTGCACCCGCCGGCTGGGGCTGGCCGGCTGGATGACGGCCTGCCTGGCGGCGCCGGTGGTGTTCGTCCCGGCGCTCGGCCTGAGCTTCTCGCTGGTGCCGTGCCTGATCGCGGCGCTGCTGCTCGGCGTGGTCACCCAGGGCACCAAGATCTGTGCCGACACCGTGGTCCAGGAATCGGTCGAGGACGAGTACCGCGGCCGGGTCTTCGCCATCTACGACGTGCTGTTCAACGTCGCCTTCGTGGCCGCCGCCCTGGTGACCGCCCTGGTGCTGCCGATCTCCGGGCGCTCGGTGCCGGTGGTCCTGGGGGTCGCCCTGGTGTACGGGCTTTCCGCCCTGTGCTACTTCCGGGCCGCCCGCCGCAGCGGGCCTCTCCCCGGTGACCAGGCCTCCTGAGGACCCGCGCCCCCTCGAAACCTGCCGCGTCCGAGCGAGTCGCTAAGGTACGTCAGATCTGTCGGAGCGACAGCACTCTGTCTCGGGGGACAACCTGATGAGCACACCGCCTAATCCGTACGGCCAGCCGCCGCAGTACGGCTATCCGCAGGGACCGCCGGCCCCTCAGCCGTACGGTGCGCCGGTCCCTCAGCCCTACGGTGCGCCGGCCCCGCAGTACGGGCCGCCGCAGGCGGTGCCCGCCGGGTACGGCCACCCCCAGCCGCAGAGCCAGCCGCCGGCCTACGGCTACCCCGCGCCGGCGCCGGCCGCCCAGCCCGCTCCCGCGTACGGACAGCCCGCTCCCCCCTACGGACAGCAGCCGCCCTACGGCGCCCCGCCCGGGGGCCAGCCGCCGTACGGCCAGCCGCCCCAGTACGGCCACCCGCCGGCCCCGCAGCCGCCCGCCGCGCCGACGCGCAAGGGCGGCGCCAAGGCCAAGCTGAAGATCGTCGGCATCGTGCTCGGCGGTCTCGCGCTGATCGTCGGCTACTTCGTCAGCGGGCCGAGCGTGAGCAGCGCCAAGGTCGGCGACTGCGTCAAGGCCAGCGGCTCGCGCGACGTGGACATCGTCAAGTGCACCGACAGCAAGGCGAACTACAAGGTGCTGGCGAAGTTCACCGACAGCACCGACACCACCCGCTGCCGGCAGACGGCGGGGACGACCAGCACCGTCTCGGGCAAGAGCGGCCGGCGCTGGAACAAGAAGCGCTACGTGCTCTGCCTCGGCCCGCTGACCACCGGCGTGCCGCCCGTCAAGACGTCGTCCTGACCGCCCCACCACCACGACCTTCCCCGGGGGACCCCGCCATGTCCGTTCCACCTCCGCAGATGCCGTACGGCGCCCCGCCGCCCTCCGACGGCAGCAACCCCTACGCCACCGGCAGCCCGTACGGCGCCCCGCCGGTACCGCCGCAGGCCGGCCCGCCGCCGGGCTACGGCTACCCGGCCGCTCCCCCGCCCGCCCCCGCGCCCGCGTACGGCGCGCCCGCCCCGGCGCCCGGCTACGGCTACCCGCAGGCCCCGCAGGGCGGCCCGGTCTGCCGCATCTGCGGCGGCTTCCCCGCCGTGGACACCACGGTCCGCGGGCACCAGGGGATCGTCATCATCATGCGGTTCCTGAAGCAGCCGGGACCGTTCTGCCGCACCTGCGGCACCGCCGTGGTGCGCGACATGTCGGCCCGCACGCTGGTCCAGGGCTGGTGGGGCTACCTGTCCTCGATCATCACGCCGATCACCCTGCTGCGGAACCTGGCGGCCCACAACAAGATCAAGCAGCTGCCGCCGCCCGTCCCCGGCACCCACGGCCCGCAGCTCGACCCGGGCGTCCCGCTGACCAAGCGGCCGCACATGCTGATGCTGCTGCTGCCGGTGCTGTCGATCACCTCGTTCGTCATCCTGGTGACCACCGGCGCGCTGATCGGCGCGAACCACCACACGCCCACCCCGGTCCGCACGGTCGTGCTGCCCTCGACGTACGTCCCGTCCTTCCCCAGCCCGTCGTTCTCGATGCCGCCGATCCCGGGCATCACCACCCCCGCGGTGCCGAAGTCCTCGACCCCGCCCGCGGCCTCCACGGTGCCCAGCGACATCGACCGCGCCAAGGTCGGCGACTGCCTGCGCAACGAGAACGGGACGACCGCCACCCACGACACCAAGCCGCGGATCACGATGCTGCCCTGCAGCGACTCGCGGGCGCAGTACAAGGTGCTCCGCAAGCTCATCGCCACCAGCGACGAGAAGGGCTGCGACACCGTGCCCGACTCGGACAGCAGCTACACCCGGGAGTCCTCCTCCGCCGCGCTGAGCTTCGTGCTCTGCCTCCAGTCGGTGAACGTCTGACGGCACCCGGCGGGAACGCGGAAGGGGTGGCACCGGGGGTTCCGGTGCCACCCCTTCCGGGTCGGCCGGGCTCAGCCCTGCGGCTGCTCCGCCCACCAGGCGCGCAGCGCGGCGACGGCCTCGTCGTGCTCCATCGGGCCGTGCTCCAGGCGCAGCTCCAGCATGTGCTTGTAGGCCTTGCCGACCTGGGGGCCGGGCCGCAGGCCGAGGAGCTCCATGATCTGGTTGCCGTCCAGCGCCGGGCGCACGGCGTCCAGCTCCTCCTGGTTGCGCAGCTCCTCGATCCGCTGCTCCAGGCCGTCGTAGGTGCGGGAGAGCGCGGCGGCCTTCTTGCGGTTGCGGGTGGTGCAGTCGGAGCGGGTGAGCTTGTGCAGGCGCTCCAGCAGCGGGCCGGCGTCGGTGACGTAGCGCCGCACCGCGGAGTCGGTCCACTCGCCGCCGCCGTAGCCGTGGAAGCGCAGGTGCAGCTCGACCAGGCGGGAGACCTCCTCGGTGAGCTCCTTGGAGTACTTCAGGTCGCGCATCCGCTTGCGGGTCATCTTGGCGCCGACCACCTCGTGGTGGTGGAAGGAGACCCGGCCGTCGGACTCGAAGCGGCGGGTGCGCGGCTTGCCGATGTCGTGCAGCAGCGCGGCCAGCCGCAGGCTCAGGTCGGGGCCGTCCTGCTCCAGGTCGATGGCCTGCTCCAGGACGGTGAGCGAGTGCTCGTACACGTCCTTGTGGCGGTGGTGCTCGTCGCGCTCCAGGCGCAGCGCGGGCAGCTCCGGCAGGACGTGGTCGGCCAGGCCGGTGTCGACCAGCAGCCGCAGGCCCTTCACCGGGTGGGCGGCCAGCAGCAGCTTGTTGAGCTCGGCCTGGACCCGCTCGGCGGAGACGATGGTGATCCGCTCGGCCATCGCGGTCATCGCGGCGACGACCTCGGGGGCGGGCTCGAAGTCGAGCTGGGCGGCGAAGCGGGCGGCCCGCATCATCCGCAGCGGGTCGTCCGAGAAGGACTCCTCCGGGGTGGCGGGGGTGCGCAGCACCCGGGCCTCCAGGTCGTCCAGGCCGTGGTGCGGGTCGACGAAGCCGCGGCCGGGCAGGTCGACGGCCATCGCGTTGACGGTGAAGTCGCGGCGGACCAGGTCCTGCTCGATGGTGTCGCCGTAGGTGACCTCGGGCTTGCGCGAGGTGCGGTCGTACGCCTCGGAGCGGTAGGTGGTGATCTCGATCAGGAACGAGCCCTGCGGGGTGTCCTTGCGCGCGCCCACGGTGCCGAAGGCGATGCCGACGTCCCACACGGCGTCCGCCCAGCCCTTGACCAGCTTGAGGACCTGCTGCGGCCGGGCGTCGGTGGTGAAGTCCAGATCGTTGCCGAGGCGGCCCAGCAGGGCGTCCCGGACGGATCCGCCGACCAGCGCCAGCCGGTGCCCGGCCGCCTCGAAGCGGCGGGCGATCTCGTCGGCGACCGGGGACACCCGCAGCAGTTCCTGCAGGCCCAGCGTCTGCGCCTCGCTCAGGCCGGGGACGACCTGGGTGGCGGTGCTGGAATGATGGACGCCGGACTCATGGGCGGTGGACTCATTGGCAGTGGACACGGCTCACAAGGGTACGTGCCCCGAAGGGCCCGCCGCCCGCGCGTTTTCCGGTGCCTCACCCCGAGACCCGCAACACTGCACCCCCGGCTGCATCGTTACCATGCCGGTGGAACGAGTCTCGGGCACCGACGAGGGGCCGCCGGGCCGCGTGCCGTCACGGCTGGCCGAATGCCGTCCGGCCGCGGTTTTCACGGCTGATCGTTTCGGCCGACAGAGCACCCCCAGCAGCATCCCCAGCAGCACAGCATCAAGCAGCGAGCGATCGAGAACGGCGAGGGCGAAGCGCGTGAGCGAGCCGGCACGGCACTCGGGCCTGGAGGCGTACGGACAACCTGGACGTGCCCGGAGTGCCGCCGACGGGCCCCCACCGGGGCGCCGCGCGGTCCGGGTGGCCAGGCGGGCCGCGGCTGCCCTCGGAGCGGCACTCGCCCTGCTGGCGGCCACGCCGCAGGCCGGCGCGCTGCCCGCCACGGGGGCCCGGCCGTCCGCGGAGTCCGGGGTCACGGCCGAGTACCCGGTGGTGATGACCATCGAGAGCGTCGAGCAGCCGGTGGCCACCCCGAACGGCACCGTGACGATCAAGGGCCATGTCACCAACGGCGGCAAGTCCGTGCTCAAGACGGCGCACGCGGCGGCCCGCAAGCCCTGGGCGGGCAAGCCCCTGACCACCCGCAGCGAGCTGGCGGCGGTGACCGCCCGGACCGGTCCGGTCGGCGCGGACGGCATCGAGCTGGACAGCCCGCAGTTCGCGCTGAACGAGCTGGGCCCGGGCCAGAGCCAGGCGTACACCCTGGGGATCGCGGTGAGCGACCTCCAGCTCTCCGGTGAGGGCCTGTACGAGCTCGCGGTGGACGTCTGGGGTTCGACCGCGGACAACCAGCGGGACCGGCCGCTTGGCATCGCCCGTACCTTCCTGCCGTACGACGACCCGGCGGTGAACGAGGCGCAGCCCTCCAAGGTGACCACCCTGTGGCCGCTGGTGCACGCGCCGGTGCTGGCCGCGCAGACCGCCTCCGACAACGACCAGAGCATCCCGGTGCTGCGCGACGACAGCCTGACGGCGGAGTTCTCGCCGGGCGGGCGGCTGTACGAGCTGGTGGACACCGGGGCAAAGCTGCCGGGGCTGACCTGGGTGGTCGACCCGGACCTGCTGGACACCGCGTTCGCGATGACCAAGGCGTACCGGGTGCAGAAGCCCGGTACCCAGGGCCAGTCGGCGAAGGACGACAACGTCGTCCAGGGCGGCGGCCAGGCCGCCGCGACGGCCTGGCTGGACAAGCTGCGGGCCGCGGTGGCGAAGCCCGGCAGCCAGGTGGTGGCGCTGCCGTACGCCGACCCGGACATCGCCTCGATCGCGCACAACGGCGCCGATCTGCCGGGCGTCGACGCCGCGCTCGGCAAGGCGGCCACCGCGGGCCGGCTGACCGTCGAGGGCCGGCTGTCGGTGGACACCCGGGCGGACGTGGCCTGGCCGTACCAGGGCTACCTGGACCAGCAGGTCGCCGGCCTGACCCAGCGCACCGGCAGCGGCCTGGTGCTGGTGAACGGGGCGAGCCTGCCGGAGTCGGACGGGCTGAAGTACACGCCGACCGCACCGCGCCCGATCGGCAACGGGCAGACCGGGGTGGTCGCCGACAGCACGGTCTCCGAGCTGTTCGAGGCCGACCTGAGCACCCCGCAGGCCCAGACCGAGGCCGTGCAGCGCTTCCTCGCCGAGACCTACGTGATCTCCCGGCAGGAGCCGCAGAACCCGCGCGGCCTGCTGGTGATGCCGCCGCGCGAGCTGACCGCGAACAACGCCAAGGCGCTGGCGACGGCCCTGCTGACGGCGCAGGCCGGCAAGTGGGTGGAGCCGGTCAAGCTGGACGTGCTCGCCGCGGGCGCGCCCGATCCGAAGGCGAACTCCGCCGTCCCGGCGGCCACCGACTACCCGGCTCAGGCCCGCGCCTCGGAGCTGTCCTCCCTGGAGCTCACCGACACCATCAGGATCCAGAGCGAGCTGGACAAGCTGATGCGGATCCTCACCCTGCCGCAGCGGGTGCGCGGTCCGTTCAGCGCGGCCATGGTCCGCTCGATGTCCACCGAGTGGCGCTCCCAGCCGCCCGCCGGCAGCACCTACCGCGACGGCGTGTCGACGTACCTCGGCGAGCTGACCAAGGCGGTGAAGGTCCCGAAGAAGACCGTCATCACCTTCGCCGGCGACACCGGCGTGCTGCAGGTCAGCGTCCGCAACGACCTCACCCAGACGGTCACCAACCTCGAACTGGTCCTGACCCCGAGCCAGCCCAACCGGCTCAAGGTCGGCGCGCCGGAGCCGATCGTGCTGCCGGCCGCGCAGAGCGTCACCCTGCGGTTCGCGGCCGAGGCTCACAACAACGGGCCGGTCAGCATGACCGCCCAGCTGCGCACGACCGGTCCGGACCCGCAGCCGTACGGCGAGCCGGTGACGTTCACCGTGGAGGTCACCTCGGTGACCAACGGCGTGCTGTACGTCTTCGGCGGCGGTCTGGTGCTGCTCCTGCTGGCGGGCCTGCGCTTCTACCGTCAGCGCAAGCGGCGGGCCCCGGCGGAGGACGGCGACGAGCCGCTCGGCGACCGGCCGCTCACCGAGGGGCCGGCCGGCGACACGACCGGCGGCGCGGCGCAGCCCGACGAACGGCCCGCCGCCGACGGGGGCGGGGGCCCCGGAGGTGAGGGACCTGCGCAGACACCGCGCGGCAGGACCGCAGATGGCCGGGATCGGGCCACCGGTGATGAGAAGGTTGGTCCTTGATACCGCCGACACCGCCCGACTCCGGGCCGGCCTCCCCCACGACAGCGAAGAGGTGACATGACCGGGCGCAGCGAGGAGCGGCCGCCGGGCCGCGGTGAGGGCCGGCCGGGTGCCGAGTCGCCGTCCGGCGACTGGTACGTGGCCGACACCTACGCCCAGGACCCGTACGCGGCCGACGCGTACCAGGGCCACCAGGACGGCCAGGACCCGTACGGCATGCAGACCGCCCGACCCGCCGCGCCCCAGCAGCCGGTGGCGGCGTACGACGTGCCGCCGCAGCTGCCGCCGCAGGGCGGCGGCTACCCGACGCCGGTCCCGGCGAGCCCGTTCGCCCCGCCCGTTCCGCCGGTGCAGCCCGGCTGGGACACCCCGCCGCAGGCGGTCTGGCAGGAGGGCGTCCCCGGGTGGGAGCAGCCGGCCGCGCCGGTCGACCAGTGGGGCGGGCAGCACCAGCAGCAACACCAGCACCAGCCGCCGCACCAGCAGCAGCACCAGCAGTGGCAGCCGGGCCCCGCGCACTCCGCCTGGGACTCCGAGAGCACCGAGTACGTGGGCGTGGACGCGCTCTTCGGCGCGGGCGGCCCGGTCCAGGCCGAGGCGGCATCCCGCCCGCAGGTGCCGCAGGCCCAGCCGCCGCTCGGCCACGCCCCGATGGCCCCCGCGGCGCCCGTGGGCCCGGTGCCGCAGTCGCCGCTGGGCCAGCCCCTCATGCCGCCTGCGCCGTACCCCCAGGCCGGTGCCTACCCGGGCCACCACGGCGGCGGCCAGGACGGGCAGCGCCCGTTCGTCCCGCCGATCGAGTTCGACCCGCCGCTCTCCGAGGAGGAGGCCACCATGCAGGTGGCCGCGGTCCAGCTGCCGCCCGCGGTGGAGCCGCTGGACGAGCTGGCCGCCGAGCCGCACGCCCCCCAGGCGCCCGCGGCCGGCGGCGGCAAGGTCGCCAGCCTGCTGAACTCCAGCGCGATCATGGCGGCCGGCACCCTGGTCTCCCGCGGCACCGGCTTCCTGCGCACGATGGTGATCACCGCCGCGATCGGCGTCAGCGTGATGGGCGACTCGTACAACGCCGCCTACACCCTGCCGACCCTGCTGTACATCCTGATCGGCGGCGGCGCCCTGAACGCCGTCTTCGTGCCGCAGCTGGTCCGGAGCATGAAGAACGACGAGGACGGCGGCACCGCCTACGCCAACCGGCTGCTCACCCTGGTGATGGTCGGGCTCGGCGCGGTGGTCCTGCTGGCCGTGGTCGGCGCCCCGCTGCTGGTGCAGCTGATCTCGCACTCGATGATGGCGAACCCGGCCAGCGCCGACACCACCGTGGCGCTGGCCCGCTACTGCCTGCCGACCATCTTCTTCATGGGCATCCACGTCGTGATGGGCCAGATCCTCAACGCCCGCGGCCGGTTCGGCGCGATGATGTGGACCCCGGTCCTCAACAACATCGTGGTGATCTTCACCTTCTCCGCCTACCTCTGGGTGTACGGCGGCTTCGGCACCACCGAGGTCACCCCGGAGACGATCTCCCCCGAGGGCGTCCGGCTGCTCGGCATCGGCACCCTGGTCGGCCTCGTCGTCCAGGCGCTGTCGATGATCCCGTACCTGCGGGCGGCCGGCTTCCACTACCGGCCGCGCTTCGACTGGCGCGGCCACGGCCTCGGCAAGGCCGGCCGACTGGCCAAGTGGACCTTCTTCTTCGTGCTCGCCAACCAGGCCGGCTACCTGGTGATCACCCAGCTGGCCACCGCGGCCGGCAGCGCCGCCGAGCACACCGGCCACAACGGTGTCGGTCTCGCCGCCTTCTCCAACGCGCTGCTCATCTGGCAGCTCCCGCAGGCCGTCATCGTGGTCTCGCTGATGAGCGCGGTGCTCCCCCGGCTCTCCCGGGCCGCCGCCGACGAGGACGCCGGCGCGGTGCGCGACGACATCTCGTACGGGCTGCGGACCACCGCCGTGGCGGTCGTCCCGGGCGCCTTCCTGTTCCTCTCGCTCGGCCCGGCGATCGGCCGCTCGATCTACGGGGTGGGCGGCGGCGCGATCGCCCTGGACAGCGCCACCAACGTGGGCCTGATGCTCTCCGCCTTCGCGCTGGGCCTGATCCCGTACTCGGTGCAGTACGTGATGCTGCGCGGCTTCTACGCCTACGAGGACACCCGGACCCCGTTCTCCAACACCGTCTGGGTGGCGGCCTGCCAGGCCGGCTTCTCGCTGATCTGCTGGGTCGCCCTCCCCGCCGAGTGGACCGTGATGGGCATGGCATTCGGGTACGGTCTGGCGTACGCCGTCGGAGTGGCGGTGGCGGTACCCAAGCTGAAGAAGAAGATCGGCGGGCTGGACACCAAGCGGATCGGCAAGACCTACACCCGGCTGATCACCGCCTGTGTGCCGGCCGCGCTGGTCGGGCTGGGCGTCAGCCTGGCGGTGCAGCAGGTCGTCGGCGGCTGGCTGGGCAGTGTGCTCACCATCGCCCTGGCCGGCGGCCTCCAGGTGGCCGTCTTCGTCCTGATCGCGAAGAAGCTGCGGATCGAGGAGCTGAACGCGATGCTGGGCATGGTGCGCGGCCGACTGGGCCGCTGACCGACCGTACCAACCGGTCGTACCGGCCACCGCCCTGATCGGGCGTCAACCGGACGACCGGGGTTCTCCGCCCCGTCGGGGCGGGCACTGGGCCGCCGTCCGGATCCGGGGATCTCCCGGATCC